>NZ_WAAS01000170.1:0-14542 GCF_008806585.1 Micromonospora sp. AMSO12t | reverse complement strand
GCCTCGGGGCGTGGAGCCGGGCGGACGGCCCGGCCCCGCCGGTGCGGCCCCGGCCCGCCTCAGCGTTCGGCGTCGGGTTCCTCGTCGGCGCCCTCGGTCAGGGTGTCGTGCACCCCGTCGGCGTAGCCACGGGCGTAGTCCCAGGTGACGTAGTGGTCCGGGTCCGGGTCGTAGGCCGGCTCGTGCACCCGGGGACGCCCCGAGCTGAGCAGGTGGCGCAGGTTGCCCCGCAGCAGGTCCCAGTCGAAGTAGTGCGGCTCCCGGCAGTCCTCGCACTCGATGACCAGCCCGCGCACCCCGATCGGCGCCAGCAGCGCCTGGTAGATCTCCAGGTCGGCGAGATCCTCCAGCACGTCCTGTCGCTCGACGTCGGTCAGCGGGTCGAGCGGGGCGTCGTCGCCCGGATCGTGCAGGCCGGCGGCCGGATCTGCCGGGTCGCCGTTGAAGGGGTCGATGGGCTCGTCGTGCACCCCCTCACCGTAGACCCAACGCCAGGGCCGCGTCCGCCCCCGCCACCGGTGACCTGGGCTGCCACCGCCCGGGGACGGCCCGTGCCGGTGGGTACGATGGGACGACGCGCCCGTCACCCGGCGTGTGCCGGTGCCCGCCCGCGCCACCTCGCTGAAGCCCGTCCGAGCAGCTCAGGGGAGCAATCGTGGAATTTTCGCCCAGCACCGATCTACCGGCCGGCGCCGACAACGGCGAGCTGGGCGGCCACCTGCCGGAGCTGCCCGCCGGCTCCGCCCGGGTGGTCCCACTCGGGTTGACCTTCGACGACGTGCTGCTCCAGCCGGGCGAGTCGGACGTGGTGCCCAGCCGGGTCAACACGATGACGAAGCTGACCCGCAACATCAGCCTGAGCATCCCGCTGCTGTCCAGCGCGATGGACACGGTGACCGAGGCCCGGATGGCGATCGCCATGGCCCGCCAGGGCGGTATCGGCGTGCTGCACCGCAACCTCTCCCTGGAGGACCAGGCGCTCCAGGTCGACCTGGTGAAGCGCTCCGAGTCCGGCATGATCACCAACCCGGTGACCGCCAGCCCCGACGACACCCTGCGCGACGTCGACGCCCTCTGCGGTCGCTACCGCATCTCCGGGGTGCCCGTCGTGGACGGCGAGGGCCAGCTCGTCGGCATCGTCACCAACCGCGACATGCGGTTCGTCTCCGACCCGGCCACCCCGGTCCACCAGATCATGACCCGTACCCCGCTGGTCACCGCCCCGGTCGGGGTGCGCAAGGAGGACGCGCTCGACCTGCTGCGCCAGCACAAGGTCGAGAAGCTGCCGATCGTCGACGACTCGGGCCGGCTGCGCGGCCTGATCACGGTCAAGGACTTCACCAAGAGCGAGCAGTACCCGAACGCCACCAAGGACGACGCCGGCCGGCTGCGGGTCGCCGCCGCCGTCGGGGTGGGCGACGACGCCTACAAGCGGGCGCGGGCGCTGGTGGACGCGGGCGTCGACGTGCTGATCGTGGACACCGCGCACGGCCACCAGCGGGCGGTGCTGGAGATGGTCGCCCAGCTCAAGAAGGACGTCACCATCGACATCGTCGGCGGCAACGTCGCCACCTACGCCGGCGCCCGGGCGCTGGTCGAGGCGGGCGCCGACGGCGTGAAGGTCGGCGTCGGGCCGGGCGCGATCTGCACCACCCGGATCGTCGCCGGGGTGGGCGTACCGCAGATCACCGCGATCATGGAGGCCGCGCGCGCCGCGCGGCCGGCCGGCGTCCCGGTCATCGGCGACGGCGGCATCCAGTACTCGGGCGACATCGCCAAGGCGCTCGTCGCGGGCGCCGACACGGTGATGCTCGGCAGCCTGCTGGCCGGCTGCGAGGAGAGCCCCGGCGAGCTGATCTTCATCAACGGCAAGCAGTACAAGGCCTACCGGGGCATGGGCTCGCTCGGCGCGATGCAGTCCCGGGGCCAGGCCAAGTCCTACTCCAAGGACCGCTACTTCCAGCAGGACGTGCTCGCCGAGGACAAGCTGGTCCCCGAGGGCGTGGAGGGCCAGGTGCCCTACCGTGGCCCGCTGTCCGCGGTCGCCCACCAGCTCACCGGTGGGCTGCGCGCGGCGATGGGGTACGTCGGCGCGGAGAGCATCCCCGAGCTGCACCGCCGCGGTCAGCTCATCCGGATCACCGCGGCGGGGCTCAAGGAGAGCCACCCGCACGACATCCAGATGACGGTCGAGGCGCCCAACTACCACTCCCGCTGACCATCCCCCCCTGCGACAACTGGAGTCCCCCATGCGTGACGTGGTCGAGATCGGGCTGGGCAAGACCGCGCAGCGCGGCTACCACCTGGACGACATCGCCATCGTGCCGAGCCGCCGGACCCGGGACGTCGACGACGTCTCCACCGCCTGGCAGCTCGACGCGTACCAGTTCGGCATCCCCTGCGTCGGGCACCCGTCGGACGCGACGATGAGCCCGGCCTCCGCCGTCCGGCTCGGCCAGCTCGGCGGCCTCGGCGTGCTCAACGTCGAGGGCCTGTGGACCCGCTACGAGAACCCGACCAAGGTCCTGGAGGAGCTGTCCGGGCTCGACGAGGACGCCCGCACCACGAAGCGGCTCCAGGAGGTCTACGCGGAGCCGATCCGCCCCGACCTGATCGCCGAGCGGGTCCGCGAGCTGCGCGCCGGTGGCGGCACGGTGGCGGTGCGGGTCTCCCCGCAGCACACCCTGGCGCTGGCCCCGGTGATCCTCGACGCCGGCGTCGACATCCTCGTCATCCAGGGCACCATCGTCTCCGCCGAGCACGTCTCGACCACCGACGAGCCGCTCAACCTCAAGGAGTTCATCGCCGACCTGGACCTCCCGGTCGTCGTCGGCGGCTGCACCGACTACAAGACCGCGCTGCACCTGATGCGTACGGGCGCGGCCGGCGTCATCGTCGGCATCGGCGGCGACGAGTGGTCCACCACCGAGTCGGTGCTGGGCATCCGGGTGCCGATGGCGACCGCGATCGCCGACGCGGCGGCGGCCCGCCGGGACTACCTCGACGAGACCGGCGGCCGGTACGTGCACCTGATCGCCGACGGCGACATCGAGACCTCGGGCGACATCGCCAAGGCGCTCGGCTGCGGCGCCGACGCGGTGATGCTCGGCGAGCCGCTGTCGCTCTGCGCCGAGGCGCCGGCCGGTGGCGCCTGGTGGCACTCCGCCGCCAGCCACCCGTCGCTGCCCCGGGGTGCATTCGAGACCGCCGGCGACCCGCTCGGCTCGATGGAGCAGCTGCTCTTCGGCCCGGCCGACGAGCCGGACGGCCAGCTCAACCTCTTCGGTGGCCTGCGCCGCGCGATGGCCAAGTGCGGCTACCGCGACCTGAAGGAGTTCCAGAAGGTGGGCCTGGTCCTCGACCGCTGACCTGCGCAAGCAGCACCACCCGCACCGGCCGCGCCGATAGGCTCGGCCGGTGCGTCGTACCCGCCGTCGGATCCGCCCCGCGCTCGCCGTCGCCGTCGTCGCGGCCCTGGTGTCCCCGGCCTGCACGAGCGGCGACGAGCGGGGCGGCTTCCGGCCCGGGGCGACCGACCTCGGCGACCCGTACGTGCCGGGGGCCGGCAACGGCGGCTACGACGTCGCGGGCTACCGGCTCGCCGTGCGCTACGACCCGGCGACCGACCGGCTCGCCGGGCGGGCCGCGCTGACGGCCACCGCGAGCACCGGGCTGTCCCGGTTCAACCTGGACCTCGCCGGGCTGGACGTGTCGCGGGTGGCCGTCGACGGCCACCCGGCCGGGTCCGCCCGCGACGGCGATGAGCTGGTGGTCACCCCGCGCGACGGCCTTCCCCGGGGCGCCCGGTTCGTCGTCGAGGTGGACTACTCCGGCGTGCCGGCGGCCAAGGCCGACGGGCAGCTCGGCAGCGGCGGCTTCCTGCACACCGGCGACGGCGCGATCGCCCTCGGCCAGCCCTGGTCGGCGGCCACCTGGTTCCCGGTCAACGACCACCCGTCCGACAAGGCCACGTACGACATCGAGGTGACCGTCCCGGACGGGCTGGCCGCGCTGAGCAACGGGGTGCCGGGGGAGAAGACCAGCGCCGACGGCTGGACCACCTGGCGCTGGGCCGAGCGGTCGCCGATGGCCAGCTACCTGACGACCCTGGTGATCGGCGACTACCGGGTGCGTAGCGGCACGCACGCCGGTAAACCGATGGTCACGGCGGTGCCGGCGAGCCTGCCGGAGAACGGGCCGGAGGCCGCCTCGCTGGCCCGCACCGGCGAGATCGCCGACTTCCTGGCCAGCCGCTTCGGGCCGTACCCGTTCGACTCCTACGGCGGCGTCGTGGTCACCGACGCCCGGATCGGCTACGCGCTGGAGACCCAGTCCCGACCGGTCTACGGGCCGGGCTTCTTCCGTGGCGGGCGACCCAACCCGGGGGTGGTCGCGCACGAGCTGGCCCACCAGTGGTTCGGCAACAGCGTGGCGCTGAGCCGGTGGAGCGACATCTGGCTCAACGAGGGCTTCGCCAGCTACGCGGAGTGGCTGTGGGAGGAGCACGACGGCGGTCGTACCGCGCAGCGCAACTTCGAGCTGGAGTACGCCGCGACCGACTGGTCCCGGCCGTCCGTCGACCCCGGACGGTCCCGGTTGTTCGGTGCGGCCGTCTACAAGCGTGGCGCGCTCGCCGTGCACGCGTTGCGCCGCACGGTCGGCGACGAGGCGTTCTTCCGCGTCCTGCGGACCTGGACGGCCGAGCGGCGCGACGGCAACGCCACCACCGACGACCTGATCGCCCTGGCCGAGCGGGTCGCCGGCAAGCCCCTGCGCCCGTTCTTCGACGCCTGGCTCGTCGGCGGGAGCGCCCCCGCACTGCCCTGACGCGGCTCGCGTCGGCGATCGGTAGGCTGCGGCCGGACCCGGCGCGGCACCGCCTGCCCGCCCGCCCCCGTGCGGCGGGGCTGGCGGCACCGACCGGCGCGGGTCCACCACGCTCGCCGGTGGGGCAGCCGGCGACGCAGGGAGGAGAAGAGGCGATGACGCTGTCGCGGCGGACGCTGTGCGCGGGCACCGGCCTGCTACTGGCCGGGATGCTGGGGCTGGCCGGCTGCGGGTCGGCCGAGGAACCGGTTCCGGCCCCGAGCACCGCCGCGCCGGCCGCGCCGCGCCAGTTCCTCCTCGGCGCGGCCGGCGTCGGCGACGCCTACTTCCCGACCTACGGCAACGGCGGGTACGACGTCAGCCGCTACACGGTCAAGGTGCGCTACGACCCGGCGGAGGACCGGTTGACCGGAACCACCACCGTGCAGGCGGCGGCGACCGGCGACCTGTCCGCGTTCAACCTGGACCTGGCCGGGCTGACCGTGCGGTCCGTGACGGTGGACGGGGCCCCGGCGAAGCACGGCCGCAAGGGCGACGAGCTGGTGGTGACTCCGGCCCGTGGCCTGATCGCCGGCAACGGCTTCGTCGTCGAGGTCGCGTACGACGGCAAGCCGGAGCCCCTGCGCAACGAGGTCCTCGGCAGCGGCGGCTTCCTGCACACCGACGAGGGGGCGATCGCGCTCGGCCAGCCCGAGTCGGCGAGCACGTGGTTCCCCGTCAACGACCATCCCTCGGACAAGGCCACCTACGACTTCGAGATCACCGTGCCGAAGGGGCTTACGGCGGTCAGCAACGGTGTGCCGGCGGGAAAGAGCACGACCGGCGACTGGACCACCTGGAAGTGGGCCGAGCGCAGCCCGATGGCGAGCTACCTGAGCACCGTGGTCATCGGGAAGTTCCGGATCACCGAGGGCGAGCACAAGGGACGGCCGGTGTTCCACGCGGTCACCACCGACCTGCCCTCGGGCGCGGCGGACCGGTCGATCGCCGACACGGTCAAGGTGACCGACTACCTGGAGAGCGTCTTCGGGCCGTACCCGTTCGAGGCGTACGGCGGTGTGGTGATCTCCGACGCCCGGATCCGGTACGCCCTGGAGACGCAGAGCCGCCCGGTCTACTCCGCGAGCTTCTTCTCCCGCGGCGAGAACACGGCCGTGGTCGCCCACGAGATGGCGCACCAGTGGTTCGGCAACAGCGTGTCGCTGGCGAGGTGGCAGGACATCTGGCTCAACGAGGGCCTGGCCACGTACGCCGAGTGGCTGTGGGCCGAGCACGACGGCGGGCGCACCGCCCAGCAGGAGTTCGACGCCCGGTACGCGGGCTCCTCAGGCCAGGTGTGGCGGACGCCGCCGGGCGAGCCGGGGGTGGCGAACCTGTTCAGCGAGTCGGTCTACCAGCGTGGCGGGATGACCGTGCACGCGCTGCGGGTGGCCGTCGGCGACAAGGCGTTCTTCGAGATCCTGAAGACCTGGGCGGCGCAGAAGCGCGACGCGAACGCGACCACGGCCGAGTTCGTCGCGCTGGCCGAGCGGGTCTCGGGCAAGCAGCTCGACGACCTCTTCGAGGCGTGGCTGTACGGCAAGCAGCGGCCGGACCGTCCCGAGCGGGTGTGACGACGCTCAGCGCGTGACGCGCAGCTTCGGGTTGGCGGCGAGGTAGGCGTCGGCCCGGCCGGCGCGCAGCTCGGTGAGGAACTTCCGCCCGGTCTGCGTGAGCTCCTCGCCCCGGTAGGCGCTGCCCCTGCCGACGCCCGCGCCGGGCAGGTCGACCAGCACGAACCTCTCCGGCGTGAGCCCGCCGAGGGCGTACGCGACGTCCACGACGCGCGGCCCGCCCGCGTAGACCAGGGTGTCGCCGAGCGCGTCGACCACCTGCTGGACGCGCTCCGGCTGCCGGGCCAGGTCCTCGCCGAGGATCTTCGTGGCCAGCGCCTTGACCAGCTGCTGCTGGTGGCGCTGCCGGGCGTAGCCGCCGCCGGTGACGTAGCGCTGCCGGGCGTAGTCCAGCGCCTGCCAGCCGGTGAGGTGCCGCTCGCCCTTCTCGTAGACCATCTGTGGCCCGGTGTAGCCGCCACCGCCCGGCGCGGGCTCCCGGTGCCGGCCGTCGGGGCGGCGGTGCAGCGAGACCACCCGCTGATCGACGTAGAGGTCCACCCCGCCGAGGCTGTCCACCAGCCGGTCGAAGCCGTTGAAGGTGAGCACCGCGCCGGCGTCGAAGCGCAGCCCCGTGTAGCCGCTGACCGTGCTGCGCAGCAGCTCGTAGCCCTGGGCGGTGCTCGGCTGCTTCGGTCTGCCGGGCACCCGGCTGCCGTAGCTCATCGCGTGGGTGAGCTTGGTCCTGCCGCCGCGGTAGCCGGCCTTCGGGAAGGCCGGGATGTCGACCAGCAGGTCGCGGGGGAGGGAGAAGAGGTACGCCCGGTCGAGTCCCTTCGGCACGTGCAGCACCAGCACGGCGTCCCCGTGCGGCTCCCAGCCCGGCACGCTGACCCGGGTGTCCACCCCGACGAGCAGGAGGTTGAGCGGGCCGGTGATGCCGGCGCCCGGCGTCGCGGTCGGGCTCGGGCTCGGGGTGGGGCTCGCCTGCGGCGTCCCGGTGGCGCCCGTCGGCCCGATCGCGCGCCGCGGCCCGTCGTCGCGGACGAGCCGGGTGACGACGAGGGCGCCCGCGGCCACCAGGACCACGACCGCCAGGGCGGCCAGCCCCAGCACCCATCGCGGGCGTGGCGCCCCTGTCCGCTGAGTCATGCGACACCCCCGGTGATGACAACGCCTCGACGGGGGCGCCGAGTTGTGGGCGGGCGCCTCCGGGATCGTGGACCGGAGCATGATCCCGCGAAATCGGGCGCTGGCGCGATGGCTACCGAGCGGTAATGATGCGGTCATGCGGTACGACGTGCTCGTCATCGGGTCCGGCTTCGGCGGCAGCGTCACCGCGCTCCGGCTGGCCGAGAAGGGCTACTCGGTCGGGGTGCTGGAGGCCGGGCGTCGCTTCGCCGACGACGAGTTCCCGCAGACCTCCTGGCGGCTGCGGCGCTTCCTGTGGGCGCCCCGCCTCGGCTGCTACGGCCTCCAGCGGCTCACCCTGCTGCGCCCGGCCGACCGGAAGGCCGGCGGCGGCGTGCTGGTGCTCTCCGGCGCCGGGGTCGGCGGCGGCTCACTGGTCTACGCCAACACCCTCTACGAGCCGCTGGACGCCTTCTACACGGACCCGCAGTGGCGGGACGTCACCGACTGGCGCGACGAGCTGGCCGGCCACTACGACCAGGCGAAGCGGATGCTCGGCGCCACCACGTACCCGCTCGTCACCCGCGCGGACCGGGCGATGCGGGCGGTGGCCGACCGGATGGGGGTGGGGCACACCCACCACGCCACCCCGGTCGGCGTGTTCATCGGCCGCCCCGGCCAGCGGGCCACCGACCCCTACTTCGGTGGCGCCGGGCCGGAGCGCACCGGCTGCACGCACTGCGGCGCGTGCATGACCGGCTGCCGGCAGGGTGCGAAGAACACGCTGGTCAAGAACTACCTCTGGCTGGCTGAGCGACTCGGCGCGCGGGTGCACCCGCTGACGACGGTCACGGCCGTCCGCCCGGCCGGCGACGGCGGATACGCGGTGCACACGGTGCGCACGGGGGCCTGGCTGCGCGCGCGGCGGCAGGTGATCCACGCCGACCAGGTGGTCTTCGCGGCCGGCGCGCTCGGCACCCAGGGGCTGCTGCACGCGATGAAGGCGGAGGGTGCCCTGCCCGCGCTCTCGCCCCGCCTCGGCGAGCTGACCCGGACCAACTCGGAGGCGATCCTCGGCGCCTCGGTGCCCCGCCGGCAGGCCCGCGCCCAGGGGCTCGACTTCACCGAGGGGGTGGCGATCACCAGCTCGTTCCACCCCGACCCGCAGACCCACGTCGAGCCGGTCCGCTACGGCCGGGGCTCGAACGCGATGGGCCTGCTCCAGTCGCTGCTGGTCGACGGCGGGCCGCGCCGGGTCCGCCGCTGGCTGGGGATCCTGCTGCGCCAGCCCGGCACGGCGGCCCGGCTGCTGTCGGTGCGTGGCTGGTCGGAGCGGACGGTGATCGCCCTGGTCATGCAGTCGGTGGACAACTCGCTGACCACCCGGCTGCGGCGCGGCCCGTTCGGCCGGCACCTGGTCTCCGGGCCGGGCCACGGCGCGCCCAACCCGACCTGGATCCCGGCCGGCAACCAGGCGGCCCGCCTGCTGGCCGAGGAGATCGGCGGTACACCCGGCGGCGCCCTGACCGAGCCGTTCGACATCCCGATGACCGCCCACATCCTCGGCGGAGCGGTGATCGGCGCCACCCCGGCCGACGGTGTGATCGACCCGTGGCACCGGGTGTTCGGCCACCCGGGGCTGCACGTGGTCGACGGCGCGGCGGTCTCGGCGAACCTCGGGGTGAACCCGTCGCTGACCATCACCGCCCAGGCGGAACGCGCGATGTCCTTCTGGCCCAACAGGGGCGACGCGGACCCGAGGCCGCCGCTCGGCGAGCCGTACCGCCGGCTGGAGCCGGTGCCACCGCGCCTCCCGGCGGTGCCGGCCGACGCCCCCGGCGCCCTGCGCAGCTGACCAGGGCCCGGTGGTCACCTTGTCCGGCCTGACGGCTCCGGCCCGCGTCGGTCCGTCCAGGCGACCAGGACCGCGTGCGGGAGGGTCAGCGCGGCCAGCACGGCGAACGTCGCGGGCAGCGGGTCCGACCGGTGGCCGGGCCAGGCGACCAGGACGATCAGCGCGGCGACGGCCACCGCCGTGGGAGCTGCCGCCTGCCGGGCGAAGCGCCGCAGCGGCGGCCCGACCCGTCCGGCCGCCAGGTCGGCCGTGTTACGCGGGTCGTGCCGCAGCAACCGGGCGACGTGGCGGCAGGAGTGCCAGGCCGCGAAGTACGCCCCCACGGCCAGGGCCGGCGGCACGGTGCCGAACAGCCCGGCGAGGAGGACGGGTTCGACGGCGTCGCGGGCGCGTCCGGCGCGGGCGTACCGGATCGCGGTGACCGCGACCGCGCCCAGCACGGTGGCCAGCGCCAGCGCCCGCACCTCGACGGTGAGCAGCGCCGGTGCCCGAGGTGCCACCGCCGCCAGCAACGGGTCGACCTGGTCCCGCCACAGCGCCAACGGGACGACCACCGGCGGTCCCCCGTACGCGAGCATGGCGGTCACCCTCGCCCGGACCGGCCGGCGGTCCCGCTCGGTGTGGAACGCCACGTCGGCGGTGCCGAAGTGGACGACCGACACGAGGAGGAAACCGACCAGCGCCAGGTCCGGCGCGGCCAGGAAGGCCGCCAGCCCGGCGCCGGCCACGGCGGTGTAGACCACCAGCAGCGCCACGCGCGCCGCCAGCGGCCGGGCGCGCTCCGACAGCCGGGCGGGCACGAGATGGTCGACCGCGCCGTGCGGCAGCCCGAGGAGCAGTCCCGCGACCAGGAAGGCCGGCGAGCCGCCCGGCCCGGCGGCGTCGATCAGCGGGGACGACGCCAGCAGTCCGCCGAGGGCGAGCTGCGTCGCCGTGCCGACGCGCCGCAGCAGCCGGTCCGGCCGCCCCGGGCCCTCCGCCGCGCCGGTTGTCGTGCCCGCCGGCGGTCGTCGGGTCCGGGCGGGCGCCCGGTCGTCCGACGCCGGCACCCGGGAGCCGGCTCCGGTGGCCGGGTCAGACGACGGTGAGGTGACCACGGTTTGACAGGGCGCGTAGCCGGCCGAGATCGAGGATGCTCCAGCCCACCTTCGACACGATGGACAGCACGACGAGGAGCAGGCTGGTGGTGGCGGAACTGAACAGGCCGACCCCGGATGGGCCGAGGATCCAGAACACGGGATAGCCCGCCCAGAGCGCGCTGAGCAGCAGTGCGGCCTCCGTGTAGACCCCCGCGATCTCTTCCGGCTGGCGGTGCGCGTGGGCGCGCAGCGGTCCCCAGATCAGGGCGTAGACCGCGAGCAGGGCCAGCACCCCGATCGCGTACAGGGTGTAGCGGGCCGCGCCGTCGGCCGTGAGGTCGGCGAACAGGCCGCTGAGGATCACCACCACGTTCGCCCCGGCGAGGACGCCCATCAGCCGCCAGCAGCGTCCGGGCAGGGAGTGCGTCGCGGTCAGCATCAGGGCCACCAGCAACAGTGGGGCGGTGACCACCCAGTCGACGTACCGCGCCCAGTAGAGCGTGTGGCCGGCCACCTCCGTGCGCCCGCCGCCCAGCGCCATGAGCAGGTACCAGGAGCCGGACCAGAGCGGGATGGCGATCGCCACCCGGTACTCGCTGCGCGGAACGCCCCGCGGGTCCGCGCGCCACCGGCTGAACAGCACGACCCCGCCCGCCATGGCGGCGACGTACATCCACAGCCACCACTCGGTCATGCCCACCCCCGGCCGGCTCCCGGCGTCCCGCGCCCGCCGCTGCTGACGACCCGGGCGTACGGCCGGGCAGCCGCCCGGACCCGTCGGGTCCCGTGCGTGCCCCGGCGGCGGGCGGTACGGACACCGTATACGGGTCAAAAAGCGCATACAGGCCTAATCACTTCCGCCGGAAGGGCGGTGGCGCGCCGGATCGCCCGTACGGTGGGCGACGTCACCTCCGCCGCGACGGCGGCGTGGGGGCGGACCGGCGGGGGGCGCGGCGGCGTCGTCGGTAGGATTTGCTGCCATGAGCACGCCTCGCCCCGTCCTCGTGGTGGACTTCGGAGCCCAGTACGCCCAGCTCATCGCGCGTCGGGTGCGTGAGGCCAACGTCTATTCCGAGATCGTGCCGCACTCGATGCCGGTCGCCGAGATGCTGGCGAAGGACCCGGCGGCGATCATCCTCTCCGGCGGCCCGTCCAGCGTCTACGCGCCGGGCGCCCCGCAGATCGACGCCGGCATGTTCGAGGCCGGGGTGCCGGTCTTCGGCATCTGTTACGGCTTCCAGGCGATGGCCCAGGCGCTCGGCGGCACGGTGGCCCGCACCGGCAACCGCGAGTACGGCGGCACCCCGCTGCGTCCCCGCCTGCTCGACCCGGGCGTGCTGCTCCGCGACCTGCCGGCCGACCTGCCGGTCTGGATGAGCCACGGCGACTGCGTGACCGAGGCCCCGGCGGGCTTCACGGTCACCGCCGAGTCGGCGGGGGCGCCGGTCGCCGCGTTCGAGGACGTGGCCGGCCGCCGGGCCGGCGTGCAGTTCCACCCGGAGGTCGGGCACACCGCGCACGGCCAGGAGATGCTGCGCCGCTTCCTGCACGACATCGCCGGCATCGCGCCGACCTGGACGCCCGAGAACATCATCGACGAGCAGGTCGCCCGGATCCGCGAGCAGGTCGGCGACAAGGAGGTCATCTGCGGCCTGAGCGGCGGGGTCGACTCGGCCGTCGCCGCCGCGCTGGTGCACAAGGCCGTCGGCGACCAGCTCACCTGCGTCTTCGTCGACCATGGCCTGCTGCGCGCCGGCGAGGCCGAGCAGGTGGAGAAGGACTACGTCGCCGCCACCGGCATCAAGCTCAAGGTGGTCGACGCGGCCGACCGGTTCCTCGGCGCCCTGGCCGGGGTCACCGACCCCGAGCAGAAGCGCAAGATCATCGGTCGGGAGTTCATCCGGGTCTTCGAGGCCGCGGCGCGGGAGGTCGCCGCCCACGGCGACGTCGAGTTCCTCGTCCAGGGCACCCTCTACCCGGACGTGGTGGAGTCCGGCGGCGGCACCGGCACCGCCAACATCAAGAGCCACCACAACGTCGGCGGCCTGCCGGAGGACCTGAAGTTCGCGCTGGTCGAGCCGCTGCGCACGCTGTTCAAGGACGAGGTCCGGGCGCTCGGGCTCCAGCTCGGCCTGCCCGAGGCGATGGTCTGGCGGCACCCGTTCCCGGGCCCGGGCCTGGCCATCCGGATCATCGGCGCGGTCGACCAGGAGCGGCTCGACCTGCTCCGGCGGGCCGACCTGATCGCCCGCGAGGAGCTCACCGCCGCCGGCCTTGACCGGGGCGTCTGGCAGTTCCCCGTGGTGCTCCTGGCCGACGTGCGCAGCGTCGGCGTGCAGGGCGACGGCCGCAGCTACGGGCATCCCGTGGTGCTGCGGCCCGTCTCCAGCGAGGACGCGATGACCGCCGACTGGTCCCGGCTGCCCTACGAGGTGGTGGCGCGGATCTCCACCCGGATCACCAACGAGGTCGCCGAGGTCAACCGCGTGGTGCTGGACGTCACGAGCAAGCCGCCGGGCACGATCGAGTGGGAGTGATCCCGCCTCACGCCGCCGGCGGATAGGTCGGCTGCGTGGGCGGCGCCACGGTCGGCTGCGCCACCGTGGGCGGCGGGGCCTGCGCCGGGTGCGGCCAGGCGGGCGCGTCGGCCGGCTCCTCGGGCATCAGGAACCACATGATCGGGTACGCGAGCAGCGCGAGCCCGCCGGTGAGCAGGCCGGTGACCGCGAAGACCACCCGGACCAGGGTGGGGTCGACGGCGAAGTACCGGCCGAGGCCGCTGGCCACTCCGGCGACCATCCGGTCCGTGACGGGGCGACGGAGCTGCTTGTACGGGGGCTGGGGAGGGGCGGTGTAGGTCATGTCTCCACGGTCCGCGCCCGTCGTCGGGCCGTCCTCGGTGACCGCCCGGATCCCTACCCTGACCCGCCCCTGAGGCGCGAGCATTCAGTCAGGAATCTGACTCTTTTCGATGGAGGTAACCCGGGCCGGGGAGAATTTGCCCCCGTGACCACCATGCTGGAGCCGCTCCGCAGGATCGCGGCATACGCAGTTTGTGCTGATTCAGTCGGCCGGGTGTTGCTGGTCCGCGCATCGGAGCGCTCCGGCACCCCCGGCACGTGGTCGCTGCCCGGCGGGGCGGTCGACCACGGTGAGGATCCCCACCACACCGTCGTCCGGGAGACCGCCGCCGAGACCGGCCTCTCCGTCACCGTCGCCGGCCTGCACGACGTGCTCGCCGACATGCGGGCGCTGCCGGAGCGGGGCATCACCATCCACACCGACCGCCTGATCTACCAGGTCTCGGTCCGTGGCGGGACGCTCGCCGACCGGGTCGACCGGCCGACCGACCTGGTTCGCTGGTTCACCCCGGCGGAGGCCCGCGAGCTGCCGCTGCGGTCGTTCACCGCGCGGGCCCTGGGCCTGCCCGCCTCGTCCGCCGACATCGTTCCGGACGAGGCGCCGGAGTTCCCCTCGTTCTACGCCGTGCCCGGCCCCGACGGGCTGCACCGGGCCCAGCGCTTCGCCGCGTACGCCGTGGTGACCGACCCGGACGACCGGGTGCTGCTCACCCGGGTCTCCGACGGCTACCCGGGCGCGGGCTGCTGGCACCTGCCCGGCGGCGGCACCGACTACGGCGAGCAGCCCGGCGCGGCCCTGATCCGGGAGCTGGTCGAGGAGACCGGGCAGACCGGGCGCCTCGTCGAGCTGCTCGGGGTGGCCAGCCACCGGGACGCGGCCTCCCTCGGCCCCGAGGGCTACCCGATCGACTGGCACGGCGTCCGCGCCTTCTACCGGGTCGTGGTCGACAAGCCGGCCCCGCCCACCGTCGCCGACGTCGGCGGCTCCACCTGTGAGGCCCGCTGGTTCGGCCGCGAGGAACTGGGCGCCCTCCCCACCGACCGCCTGACCGAGGTGACGGCGGAAGCCGTCCAAGCCGCCCGCCTGGCCTGACCGCCCGGCCCCCTGTTCCTTGATCACGAGGTCGACCGGACGGCACGCCGGACCCGCTGCGGCTAACCTCATGATCGACGGAACGGGTCGGCGCGGGCGGGGGA
>NZ_WAAS01000169.1:0-14543 GCF_008806585.1 Micromonospora sp. AMSO12t | reverse complement strand
CACCCTGTGTGGATGGCAGGGACCCTTCCTCCACCGCAGGCGTTGACCGGGGGCCCTTCCTCACGTCCAGGAGGGCGCGGACGGCGTCGCGGACGGCCATCGCCCGGCGCGGGTCGCCTCCGCCGAGCACCGCCACGGTCACCGGCCCGTGCCGGGTCACCGCCGGCGTCCATGCGGTGGCGGCGGCGCGGTCGTCGGCGCGTACGCAGAAGATGCGACGCTCGGCGGCGGCGGCGCTGACCGACGCGGCGGCGAGCGGGTCGTCGACCGCGACCTGGACCAGCCACGCGCCGTCCAGGTCGTCGGGGGCGAACCGGCGCGGCGCCCAGTGCAGCCGTCCGGCGTCGACGTGCGCGCGCAGCGCCGGGGTCAGCTCGGGCGCGACGAGGAAGACGTGCGCCCCGGCGTCGAGCAGGGCCGGCACCCGCCGGGTGGCCACCGCTCCCCCGCCCACCACGACCACCCGGCGGCCGGCGAGCCGCAGGCCGAGCGGGTACGGGTTGCCGCTCACGCCGCCGCCCCGCCCTGCTCGCCGGCGACGGCGGAACGCGACACGCCTGCGGGCCGCTCGCTCCGGTCGCTCACTTCTCGGCCACCCCCGCCGAGTCGAACGTGGCCACCTCGTGCAGCACCCGGACCGCGCCGGTGACCACCGGCAGCGCGAGCAGCGCGCCGGTGCCCTCGCCCAGGCGCAGCCCGAGGTCGATCAGCGGCGCCAGGCCCAGCCGGCGCAGCGCGACCGTGGCCCCCGGCTCGGCGGAGCGGTGCCCGGCCACCATGGCGGCCACGGCGTGCGGCGCGAGGGCCGCCGCGGCGAGGGCTGCGGCGACCGCGATCACCCCGTCCAGCAGCACCGGGGTGCGGCGGGCGGCGGCGCCCAGGATCAGCCCGGCCAGCGCGGCGTGCTCCAGCCCGCCGACGGCGGCCAGCACGCCCAGTGGGTCGGCGGGATCGGGGTCGTGCCGGCGCAGCGCGGCCCGCACGACGTCGACCTTGCGGGCGTACGTCGGGTCGTCGACCCCGGTGCCCCGGCCCGTCGTCTCCGCCGGGTCGATGCCGGTGAACGCGGCGATCAGGGCGGCGGCCGGCGTGGTGTTGCCGATGCCCATGTCCCCCGTGAGCAGGATGCCCGCGCCCGCGTCGATCAACTCGTCGGCCACCCGGATGCCGGTCTCGACGGCCGCGCGGGCCTCCTCGCGGGTGAGCGCGGCGGTCACCGCCAGGTCCCGGGTGCCGGGGCGGACGTTCGCCGCGACCAGCCGGGGCGCGTCGCGGGCCGGCAGGCTGTCCGCCGGGGGCCGGGTGAGCGGAATGGCCGGCGCGCCATCGGCGGCCAAGGCACCCGCCGGGCCGTCGGCGAGCGGGGCACCCGCCGGGGTGCCGGTGGCCGGGAGCGGGGTGGCCACGCCGACGTCGACGACGGTGACCGAGGCGCCGGCCTGCCGGGCGAACGCGTTGACGACCGCGCCGCCGGCCAGGAAGTTGCCGATCATCTGCGCGGTGACCTCCTGCGGCCAGGGCGTCACCCCCTGGGCGTGCACGCCGTGGTCACCGGCGAAGATCGCGACCGCGGCCGGCTCGGGCAGCGGCGGCGGGCAGTGCCCGGCCAGGCCGGCGAGGCGTACGGAGAGTTCCTCCAGGGCGCCGAGCGAGCCGGCGGGCTTGGTCAGCCGCCCCTGCAACTCCCGCGCGGCGGCCATCGCCGACTCGTCCGGCGGCCGGATCGCCGCGATCGTGGTCTCCAGCATCATCAGAATTCGCCCGTGAAACCCCTGGCTTCAGCCACGGGGAGGAAAGGATGGTCAGGCGTCGCGTTGGTTCTCGACATAGTGTTTGACGGCCTCCATGGTTGCGCCGCCGACAGTGGCGACAAAGTACGAGTGGCCCAGAGGGGCGGGTAGCCGGGACCGCGGTGACGGGAATTCGGCGCGCAGCAGACGCCACGTGCGGCCCTTGATCTGCTTGACGAGCCGGTGGATGCCGAACTGCGGATCGCATGTGATGAACAGGCGCACATGGTCGGCATCGTCAACTCCACGATGGGCGCGTCGCGTTCGGCGCATTCCTCGCGGATGATTTCTTTGAGACTTCCTCCATCCCCCACTATAAAGCTGACTGACGTATTGTGTTGATTGTGGACGAAACGGTGCGGTACACCTACCGGCTGCGCCCTGGCGCAACCGCGCGGGCCGCGCTGCTCACCGAGTGGGGCCGATGCCGATGGCTGTGGAACGAAGCCGTCCACCAGCAGAAGTCCCGCCGCAAGCCCACCTTCTGCACGCTGTCCAAAATGCTCACCGATGCACGCGCCCGGTCCTCGTGGCTGCGCGACGGCACCCAAGTCGCCCAACAGCAGACACTGCGCACCTACTCCCTGGCACTTCAGCACTCCTACAAGATCAAAGGCCGAGGGCGACCAACGGTCAAACGCCGGAAGTGCACCCTGCCCAGCCTTGAGTACACCCTGCGTGGGTTCACCATCCGGGAACGTCGGCTGCGCTTGGCCGGTGGCATCACTATCCCGGTGCTCTGGTCCCGAGACCTGCCGTCCACGCCGACCAGCGTGCGCATCTACCAGGACTCGCTGGGCCACTGGTACGCCTCGTTCGTCGTTCGTCGCGAAGCGGAAGTGGCACCGGCCGTCGACAGGTCGATCGGCGTTGACTGGGGCGTCACCACCACCGCCACCACCACCGATCCCGCCTACGACCTGCCGCACCTCGGCCACCGCAAGCGGTGCGCTGCGGAGCTGGCCAAGGCACAGCGCAAGATGAGCCGTCGGCGTCGCCCCCGAGGCAACCCGCCGTCGAGGGGCTACCTGCAAGCCAAACGGCAGGCCGCCAGGCTCAACAAGAAGGCGGCCCGACAGAACGCACACGAAGCCCGACAGTGGGCAAAAAGGGTCGTGAACGACCATGACGTGATCGCCGTTGAGAACTTCAAGCCGACGTTCCTGACGCGAAGCACCATGGCGCGCAAGGTCGCAGACGCCGCGATCGGCGCGGCGAAGCGAGAGCTGATCGAACGCGGCGCGCGGGCGGGCCGAAAGGTGGTGCTGGTGCCGCCCGCCTACACCACGATGACCTGCTCGCAGTGCGGAACGAGAGCCAAGGAACGCCTCGGGCTGGGTGTGCGAACTTTCCGGTGCGACAGCTGCGGGCATACTGCCTGTCGAGACCGGAACGCCGCGGGGGCGATCCTCGCCACGGTAGAACGCGACCGTGCTGGTGCTGACGACGCAAGACACGTGAACACCTCCCTTCGGGGTTGGTAGCTGCGCGCAGTCCGAGCCAGAAATCCCCCCGACTTCCAGCCGTGGGGAAGCGTTAAGCCTCCAGGATCTCCGCCAGTACCTCGGTCAACGCGTCGGTGGTGGCCGTGTCGCGCACGGCGATCCGCAGCCAGTCCGGGCCGAGACCGGGGAACGTGTCGCCCCGGCGTACCGCCCAGCCGCGCTGCCGCAGGGCGACCCGCACGTCGGCGGCCCCGGGGACGTGCACCAGCACGAACGCGCTGGCGGGACGGCCGGCGACGCGTACGCCGGGCAGGGCCGACAGGCGGGCGACCAGGTGGTCGCGGTCGGCGGCGAGCCGGGCGGCGATGGCGCGCTCGGCCTCGACCGCGACGGGCGTGGCGCAGGCCGACGCGGCGGCCAGGGCGGGGGTGGAGACGGCCCAGAGCGGCTGGGCGGCGGCCAGCCGTTCCAGCAGGTCCGCCTCGCCGAGCAGGTAGCCGATGCGCAGACCGGCCAGGCCCCAGGTCTTGGTGAGGCTGCGGACCACCAGCAGGCCGGGCAGGTCCCGCCTGGTGGCCAGCGACTCCGGTTCGCCGGCCACGCCGGGGGCGACGGTGGTGTCGGCGAACGCCTCGTCGACCACCAGCACCCGGCCGGGTCGGGCCAGGGCGGCCAGGTCGCCGGCGGGGTGCAGCACCGACGTCGGGTTGGTCGGGTTGCCGATCATCACGAGGTCGGCGTCGGCGGGCACCCGGGCCGGGTCGAGCCGGAAGTCGTCGTCCGCGTCGAGCAGCACCCGCTCGACCTGGTGCCCGGCGGCGCGCAACGCCGCCTCCGGCTCGGTGAACTGCGGGTGCACCACCACCGGTCGGCGTACCCCGGCGAGCGCCCGGGCGAGCAGCACGAAGCCCTCGGCCGCGCCGGCGGTCAGCAGCACCTCGGCCGGCGGGCGGCCGTGCCGGGCCGCGACGGCGGCCCGTGCTGGCCCCGGGTCGGGGTACGCGGCGAGGTCGCCGAGCGCGGCGGTGATCGGGTCGGCCAGCCAGTCCGGCATCGCGTCGCGCCGCACGTTGACGGCGAGGTCGACGAGCCCCGGCCCCACCTCGGCGTCGCCGTGGTGGGTGAGGTCGGGTTCGGGGAGGGTCCCGGTCGGCTGACCACGCATGTCCGCGATCCTGCCGGGAAGGTGCCGCGCGGGACAGCGGATCCCGGCGTGGGCCGCATCACCACACGGGCGTTTATGAATATTTCTCAGGTACGAATCGGAAATGTCATAACTTGAGCGTGTGAGCAATCGACCCCTTGCCGCCGCTGGTCGTCTCGTTCCCCTCCTCCGCGCCGGACTGATCGCCGGGATCGTGGTCGCCGCCGTGGCGTACCCCGTGGCCGCCGCCACCGGCCTCGGCGCCAAGGTCACGGCGCACGCCATGGAACACAAGACCGAGATCCTCACCACCGCGCTGCCGGCCGAGACGTCGTACGTCTACGCGCCGGACGGCAAGACGGTGCTGACGATGTTCTACGAGGAGTACCGGCAGTACACGAAGCTGGCCGACATCTCCCCGCACATGCAGCAGGCGATCGTCGCCGCCGAGGACAACCGCTTCTACCAGCACCGGGGCGTCGACCCGAAGGGCGTCGCCCGCGCCTTCGTGGCCAACGCCCGCTCCAGCGGCGTCTCCCAGGGCGCCTCCACGCTCACCATGCAGTACGTGCGGATGGCGCTGCGGGACAGCGCGAAGACGCCGAAGGAGGTGCAGGAGGCCACCCAGCAGACCAGCCTGCGCAAGGTCCGCGAGATGCGGATGGCGATGGACCTGGAGAAGGAACTCAGCAAGGACGACGTCCTGGAGCGCTACCTCAACTCCGCGTACTTCGGGCACCGCGCGTACGGCATCTACGCGGCCAGCGAGATCTTCTTCTCCAAGGCCCCCAAGGACCTCAGCCCCGTCGAGGCGGCCACCCTCGCCGGCCTGGTCAAGTCCCCGTCCGAGTACGACCCGGCCAGCTCCGACCAGAAGGACGCCACCGGCCGGCGCAACTACGTGCTCGACCGGATGGCCCAGCTCGGATACCTCTCGCCGGACGCCGTCACGCAGGCGAAGACCGAGCCGATCCGGCTGAAGCTGACGTACCCGCCGAACGACTGCGCCTCCGTGCCCGAGAAGTGGAACAGCTGGGGCTTCGCCTGCGACTACCTGAAGAACTGGTGGAGCACGCAGCCCGCGTTCGGCGAGAACCGGCTGGAGCGGTTGGACAAGCTGCGCCGGGGCGGCTACCGGATCGTGCTCAGCCTCGACCCCAAGATCCAGGAGGCGGCCGAGCAGAACGTCGGCACCAAGGAGAACACCGGCAGCCCCTTCGCCAACGGCATCGTGGTCTCCGAGCCCGGCACCGGGCGGGTCAAGGCGATGGCGGTGAACCGGACGTACTCGCTGGACCTGAGCGAGAACGGGCAGAGCTCCAACCCCGAGGCCGGGCCGAAGGTCAAGGCGAACTACCCGAACACCGTGGCGCCCCTGCTCGGCGGCGGCGACCTGGCGGGCTACCAGGCCGGCTCGACGTTCAAGATGTTCCCCATGCTGGCCGCGCTCAACGCGGGCATGCCGCTGTCCACCTCGTTCAACGCACCGCACCGGTACCGCTCCGAGGTCTACGACGGTTGGTCGCCGTCCAACGCCAGCGGCGCGATGAGCGGCAACCAGACCATGTGGTCCGGCTTCGGCAAGTCGGTGAACACGTACTTCGTGTGGCTGGAGGAGCAGGTCGGCGCGGACAAGGCGGTCCGCCTGGCCGAGCAGCTCGGGCTGCGCTGGCGCACCGACGTCGACCGGGAGCACGCGTCCCCGGCCAAGGCGAAACAGTGGGGCGCGTTCACCCTCGGCGTCTCCGACGCCACGCCGCTGGAGATGGCCAACGCGTACGCCGCGATCGCCGCGGACGGCCGCTACTGCGAGGCGATCCCGGTGCAGGCGATCTACAACCGGGACGGCACGCCGACCACCTGGAAGACCGCCTCCGGCATCGAGCGGGAGGTCGCCAAGCCGCGCTGCCGGCAGGTGGTGAACGCCGACGCCGCCCGCGCCGCCACCGACGCCGCCCGCTGCCCGACCGGCGACACCCCGGCCCGCGGCAGCTGCGGCGGCTGGTCGACCGCGGACAGCGTGCGGGGCACCGTCGGCCGCCCGGTGGCCGGCAAGACGGGCACCACCGACAGCACGCGGTCGGCCTGGTTCGTCGGCTACACGCCGGAACTGGCGGCGGCGAGCTTCATCTCCGACCCGGACAACCCGTTCAACGCGGTCGGCGACGGCCAGTCGCAGATCCCGATCAAGGCGGTGGCGCAGACCCTCCGCGACGGCCTCAAGGGCCAGCCCACCCGCCAGTTCACCCCACCGTCGGACCGCATCGTCGGCTGAGCCGGGGTCGCACGGCCACCGCCCCGGTCCCGGTGCCGCCCGGGGTCGGGGTGGGTCAGCGCAGGTCGGCGGAGACGAGGGACCAGACCTCCAGGTCGACCCGGCCGCCCCGGACGAAGCCGGCGTTGCGGAGCAGGCCCTCATAGCTGAACCCGGCCTTCTCGGCGACCCGTCGGGAGGCCAGGTTGCCGGGAGCGACCCGCAGCTCGACGCGCTGGAAGCCGTGTTCGAGGATCAGCGCGATGGCGAGCGCGTCGACCGCCTCGGCCGCCAGGCCGAAGCCCCGCGCGTGCGCCGCCATCGCGTAGGAGACCTCGGTGCACCGGGCGCCCCAGTCGGTGCGCCGCGTCCACAGGCAGCCCACCACCAGGTCGTCCTCCCGGCGTACCACCGCGTAGTGGTCGCCGTCGCCGCTGTCGCGCCGCTGCCGCGCCAGGTCGGTGCACCAGGCCAGGCCGTCGATCTGCCCGGAGGTGTCGGCCAGCGGCAGCCACCGCCGGGTCTGCCGGTCGGCGAAGACCTCGTCGGCCGCCGCCGCGTCGGCCCCGGTCAGCGCGCGTACCTCGGTGCGGGGCGTGGAGACGGTCAGCGCCGGAAAGCGACGGACCGCCACCTGACCGATCACGCGGGCACCCCGTCGGGCCGGGCGGTCGCGGGGTCGGCCGCCGCCGCCACCGCCGCGTCCACGAGGCGGGCCGCCAGCTGCGGGTACGCCGCCCAGTGCAGGGTGAGCTGCGAGGCGTGCACGCCCCGCCAGACGAAGCCCTCGGGCGCCCCGCCGTCCCAGCTCCACGCCGGCCGCGCCCCGGCGCGCGGGGTGAGCACGCCGCGGTGCTCCTTGTGCCCCGCCACCACCGTCCCCGCCGGCCCCACGAGGCTGTCGGTCAACGCGGTCGCCTGCCGGTAGCCCACCACCAGGCCGTCGCGGCGCGTCCCCACCGCGTCGAGCACGCCGCACATGGGCAGCCCGTCCAGTTCCCGGGCCAGCCAGAGCAGGCCGGCCCCCTCGGCGACGACCGGCCGCCCGGTGCGGGCCAGCTCGGCGACCGCGATGCAGAGCCGGCGGTTGGCGGAGAGCTGCTCGGCGTACGACTCGGGCAGCCCGCCGCCGACGACCAGCGCGCCGGTGCCGGCGGGCAGCGCCTCGTCGTGCAGCGGGTCGACCGTCACCACCTCGGCGCCGGCCGCCCGGAGCAGCTCGACGGCCTCGGGATCGCTGTAGCTGCCGCCCGGCGCCCCGGCGACCGCGACGACCGGGCGCGGCCCGGCGACCTCCCG
Organism: Micromonospora sp. AMSO12t; assembly: GCF_008806585.1. Lineage (NCBI taxonomy): Bacteria > Bacillati > Actinomycetota > Actinomycetes > Micromonosporales > Micromonosporaceae > Micromonospora > Micromonospora sp. AMSO12t. The sequence goes on along the minus strand of NZ_WAAS01000169.1, from coordinate 6,611 downwards.
CCCGGGCTGCGGCGTCCAGGGCGGCGCGGGCAGGGGCGGCGCGGAGCGGGCCAGGCCCAGCAGCCGGTCCAGCTCGACGGTGGCGGCGACCGCCTCGCCGAGCCGGCGGACCGCGCGGGTGGCCTCGTCGGTGCGGGCGAGCGCGGGCACCGCCCCGTACCGGCGGGCGGGCAGCACGGACGGCAGGTCCTGGCGGCGCAGCGCGCCGTAGACGGGCACGCCGATGTCGTCCAGCGCCGCGCGCAGCAGCTCCTCGTGCCGGGAAGACGCCACCCGGTTGAGGATCACCCCGCCGAGCCAGAGCTGCTCGTCGTACGAGCGGAAGCCGTGCACCAGGGCGGCCACCGACTGCCCCGTCGCCGCGACGTCGACCACGAGCACGACCGGGCTGCGCAGCGCGGTGGCCACGGCGGCCGTCGACTCGCTCTCCGGGCGGCCGGCGAGGCTGTCGTACAGGCCCATGCTGCCCTGCACCACGGCGAGCCCGGCGCCGGCCGCGCCGTGGCCGACGAGGGGGGCGATCCGGTCGGCGCCGACCAGCCGGGGATCGAGGATCCGACCGGGGCGGCCGGCGGCCAGCCCGAGGTACGCGGCGTCCACGCGGTCGGGGCCGACCTTGAACCCGGCGACGTCGACGCCCCGGTCGGCGAACGCGGCGAGCAGCCCGATCGCCAGCGCGCTCTTGCCGTGGCCGGAGGACGGCGCGCTGAGCACCAGGCGCGGCACGACGGTCATCATCGACTCCCTTGCGGGGCGGCGGGGGGACCTGCGGCGGGCCGACCGCGCGGTCCGCCCGCGTGACGATAGCCGAAGCGGCCGCCGCGCGGTCGCCGCCGAACGGGCCCGCCGGCGGTGTCGGGCGTCGCCGGGCGGAGTCGTCGACACCCCGCCCGGGCCCGCGATGGGGGCTGTCGCAGCGAGTGTCTCCGGTCACAGGGGTAGCCTCGTGGGCGTGTACCGGTTCCTGCTGACGCCGCGCTGGCTGGGCATTCTCGCACTGACCCTGGTCGCCTCGGCGGTGATGGTGCTGCTCGGCAACTGGCAGCTGGACCGCTACCACGGCCGTACGGAGGCCAACGAGCGGATCGACGCCGGCCTGCGGATGGCCCCGGTGCCGCTGCGGGACGTGCTGCCGGCCCCGACGGGCGGCAACGGCACGGCCGGCCCCGCCCCCGTCGCGGAGAAGGCCTGGACCAAGGTCACCGTGACCGGCCGCTACGACCCGGCGAACGTGGTCCTGGTCCGGGGCCGCTCGGTGGACCGCACGGTCGGCTTCGAGGTGGTCGCCCCGCTCGTGCTGGCCGACGGCACGGCCGTGCTGGTGGACCGGGGCTGGATCCCGCCGGCCCGGGGCGGCGACGCGACCGTCCAGCCGGAGGTGCCGGCCCTCCCGCCCGGCGAGGTCACCGTGACGGGGCGCGTGCACCTGAGCGAGAGCGGCTCGGTCGCCGTGACCCGGCGTGACGGCAAGCTGGAGACCCGGCGGATCGGCGTGCCCCGGCTGGCCCGGGAGCTGCCCTATCCCGTGCACGGCGCGTACCTGCTGCTCGACGAGCAGACCCCGGCGGCCGACCCCGCGTTCAAGGACGTGCCGGTCGGATACAACAACAACTGGCAGAACTTCGGCTACGTCGTGCAGTGGTGGATCTTCGCCGCGATGACCCTGTTCGGCTACGGCTGGGTGGCCCGCCGGGAGGCCCGTCGGCTGGCGGGCGTGGGACCGCGGCAGCCCGTCGACCGGGCCGCCGAGCCCGCGCCGCAGGGCGCCGCCTGACCCGCCCCGCCAACCCCGCTCAGCCGGTGACGCGGCCGGCGTGGATGGCGCGTACGGCGTCGATGGTGTCGGCCTCCGCCGCCGTCTTGTCGTCGCGGTAGCGCACCACCCGGGCGAAGCGCAGCGCCATCCCGCCCGGGTAGCGGGAGCTGGTCTGCACCCCGTCGAAGGCGATCTCGACCACCTGCTCGGGGCGGACCCGCACCTCCCAGTCGCCGTGCTCGACGGCGAGGGCGAGGAAGCGCTCGGTCTGCCAGCGCAGCAGCTCGTCGGTGAGGCCCTTGAACGTCTTGCCGAGCATGACGAAGTCGCCGGTGCGCGGGTCGCGGGCGCCGAGGTGCAGGTTGGACAGCCAGCCCTCCCGCCGGCCGCTTCCCCACTCGACCGCGATCACCACCAGGTCGAGGGTGTGCCGGGGCTTCACCTTCACCCAGGCGGATCCCCGCCGGCCGGCGTCGTAGGGTGCGTCGGGCGCCTTCACCACCACCCCCTCCTGGCCGGCGTCGATGGCGGCCGCGAACGCCTCGCCGGCCCGCTCCGGGTCGTCGACCTCCACCCGGCCGACCACGAGCGAGGCGTCGACCGCGGCGTCGAGCGCGGCCCAGCGCTCCCGGCCGGGCAGGTCGATCAGGTCGTCGCCGTCGAGGTGCAGCAGGTCGAAGAAGTACGGCGTCAGCACGGTCGCGCCCGTCGCCCCGGCGGCGGCCACGGCCGGGGCGACCGGGGCGGCGCCGGTGCTGCTCGGCGTGGTGCGCCGCGCCGCCCGGCTCGACGTCTGCTGGAAGGGCAGCGGACGGCCCGTCTCGTCGAGCCCGATCGCCTCCCCGTCGAGCACCAGCTCGCGTGCGGGCAGCGCCCGCACGGCGGCGACCACCTCCGGCACCCGGGCGGTGATGTCGTCCAGGCTGCGGGTGAACACGGCGATGTCGTCGCCGGAGCGGTGCACCTGGATCCGGATGCCGTCGAGCTTGACGTCGACCACGGCGGGGGTGCCCGTCGCCGCGAGCGCCTCGTCCACCGAGGGCGCGCTCTGCGCCAGCATCGGCGCGAGCGGGCGGCCGACCTGGAGGCCGAAGGCGCCCAGCGCCGCCGCGCCCCCGTCGAGCGCGGCGACCGCGACCGCGCGCAGGTCACCGGCGAGCAGCAGCGCCCGGCGTACGGCGACGAGCGGCACGTCGGCGGCCCGGGCCACCGCGTCGGCGAGCAGCCCCGCCTGCGCGCCCTGGCGCAGCTCACCGCTGAACAGGCCGGTCAGCAGCCGCTGCTCCTCGGCGGTGGCGGCGGCGTAGAGCGCGCCCAACAGCGCCCGGCGGCGGGCCTGGGAACCCGGCCCGTGCACGGACGCGATCTCGTCGATGGCCGCGTCGACGGCGGACACGGTCAGGGTCGGCTCGGTGGCCGGCGGCGGCAGGTCACGCAGGCTCGCCCAGCCGACCCCGGTCTGCCGCTGGCGCAGCTCGCCGGCCAGCCAGCCGGCGCCCGCCGGGACCTCGGACGGGTCGAGCGCCCGCAACGCGGCGGCGAGCAGCTCCACCTTGGTCCGCCGGGCCCGGGTGGCGCCGACGGCGGCGGAGGTGGCTGCCAGGTCGAGGAACCGCACGGCTCCATCCTGCCAGCCACCCCCGACACGACCCCGGGCATTGCCGTGCCCGGGCGCCGGAAAACCTCCGCCCGCCGGGATGGCGGGTCAGGCCGAGACGGGTTCCTCGATGCGCAGCCCGCGGGCGCGGATCTCCTCGGCGACCCGGGAGAGCACCGTGTCGAGAGCGACCAGCGCGGCGGACAGGTCGCCGAGCTGTTCCTTGAGCGTGTCCTCGGACCACGCGGAGACGTCGACGTCCCCCAGGGCGCTGACGGCGGCGTCGAGCCGGCCCATCACCTCATTCGTACGCATGTTCGAGAGGCTATAACAACCCGACCGGCGACACACCGCAAACTCCCACATCCACCCGGAAGTTACGGTTCCGACACCTAACGCCCGTCGACGCCCGCCTCGGCGACCTTCTTCAGCAGCAGCGCCTCGGCCAGACAGACCCGGGCGAACTCCCCGAGGTGCAGGCTCTCGTTCGGGCCGTGCGCCCGGGCCTGCGGGTCCTCCACGCCGGTCACCAGGATCGCCGCGCGCGGGAACATCTCCTGGAAGGTGGCGATGAACGGGATCGAGCCGCCGATGCCGAGGTCCACCGGGTCGGTGCCGTCCCAAGCGGTCCGGAACGCCGAGCGGGCCGCGTCGAACATCGGCCCGGACGCGTCGATGACGCACGGCGCGCCGTCGTGTTCGAAGACGACTGTCACCCGCGCGCCCCACGGGGCGTGCTTCTCCAGGTGGGCGCGCAGGGCCGCGTACGCCCGCTTCGGGTCGTCACCCGGCGCCAGCCGTACGCTCAGCTTGGCCCTGGCCGCCGGCACCAGGGCGTTCGGCGCCTCGGCGGTGGACGGGGCGTCGATGCCGAGCACCGCGAGGGCCGGCTTGGTCCAGAGCCGCTCGGTGATCCGTCCGGTGCCGATGAGGCTGACGCCCTCGGCCAGCCCCGCCTCGGCGCGGAACCGGTCCTCCGGGTAGTCGACGCTCGCGCCCTCCCGGGCGACCAGCCCGTCGACGGCCACGTCCCCGGCCTCGGTGTGCAGGGTGGCCAGCAACCGCGCCAGGGCGGTCAGCGCGTCCGGCACGGGACCGCCGTAGACGCCGCTGTGCACGGCGTGGTCGAGGGTGCGCACCTCCACGAAGCAGTTGACGATGCCGCGCAGGGACGTGGTCAGCGCCGGTACGCCGATGTCCCAGTTGGTGGAGTCGGCGATCACGATGACGTCCGAGGCGATCTCGTCGCGGTGCTCGGCGAGCAGCCGCTCCAACGAGTCGGAGCCGTACTCCTCCTCGCCCTCGACGAAGAGCACCACGCCGACCGGCAACGCGTCACCGTACGCGCGCAGCGCCGCCACGTGCGCCATGATGCCGGCCTTGTCGTCGGCGGCGCCCCGGCCGTAGAGCCGACCGTCCCGCTCCACCGGCTCGAACGGGTCCGACTCCCACAGCGTCAGGTCGCCGACCGGCTGCACGTCGTGGTGGGCGTAGAGCAGCACCGTCGGCGCCCCGGGCGGGGCCGCCTTCCGCCCGATCACGGCCGGCTGGCCGCCGGAGCGCACGATCTTGACATCGAGACCGCAGCCGCGCACCAGCTCGGCCACCGCCTCGGCGGAACGCTCCACGTGCGAGTGGTCGAAGCCCTCGAACGCGATGCCGGGAATGCGGACGAGGCGTTCCAGGTCGGCGCGGACGCCGGGCAGCTCCCGCTCGACGGCGGCCCGGACCTCGGACTCGGACATGAGGGGTGTGGTCATGACCGGCATCGTATGCCGGCCTTACCGACCGTCCCATCCCGCCCGAGGCCGGAGTGACGGTTCGGTACCGGCCGGCCCGACCGCTCAGCGGCGGCGCACGTAGTAGCGGTCGGCGTCGTGCGGCAGGCCCGGGGCGCCGTCGACCACCAGGTCCGCGCGCGCCTCGGTGCCGTCGGCGGCGAAGTGCGACCGCTCCCCGAGGTGCCAGCGACGCAGCTCCGGCAGGATCTCCGGGCCGTCGCGCTCGATCGCCCGGGCCAGCCGCAGCGGCGCCGGGGCGGTGACGAAGACGGCCAGGGTCAGGTCCGCGGTGGCGGCGGCCCGCGCCGCGCTCACCCCCTCGACGAGGAGCACCGGCGCGACCGGGACCGGCACCGGGCGCGGCAGGAAGGCCCGCCGGACCCAGCTGAACCGGCGGTACGCCCCCGGCCGACCGGCGCGCAGCGGCCCGAGCACCCACTCCTCCAGCCGGGGCCAGAAGGTGAGCTGGTCGTCCCAGCCGTCGAGCAGGTCGTCGGTGTGCACCACCGGCGGCGGGCTGCCGCCGGGCAGGGCGGCGAGGGCGTCCGCGAGCCGCGCCGCGAACGCGCTCTTGCCCGCGCCGCTCGGCCCGTCCACCGCCACCAGCCGGGTCCGCCCCAACCGCGCCGGCCCGGCGAGCACCCGCCGGGCCAGCCGGTCGTACGCCTCGACCACCGCCACCGCCACGTGCCCGACGGTAACCAGGCCCGGTCCTCCCGTCACGAGGCGGGCCTGCGGTGGCGCGAGGCCCCGGCGTCGGCGTCGGCGTCGGCGTCGGCGTCGGCGTCGGCGTCGGCGTCGGCGTCGGCGGGTGACGGTAACCAGGCCGGCCCCCCTGCCACGGAGCGGGCCTGCGGTGACGGGAGGTTCCGGCGTCGGCGGGCGACGGTAACCAGGCCGGGCCCCCGTCACGGAGCGGGCCTGCGGTGGCGGGCGGCCCGGCGTCGGCGGGCCGCGCGGGACGCTCCGATCGGGGGTCGCCCGAACGAGCGTTCGTCGGGTGCGGCGGGGCGTTCGGCGGGCGGACTCCGCGACGGGGCGGGATGATCTGCTGGTGTCCCACAGCGTGATGAGTCCGGGCGTCGACGCCCTCCTGGAACAGGCCCGCGCCGGGGTACGCCGGCTGACCCCGCACCAGACCGTCGAGGCGGTCCGTACCGGGGCGTTGCTTATCGACACCCGCACCGACACACAGCGGCAGGAGCAGGGCGACCTGCCCGGCGCCATCGTGATCGACCGGACGGTGCTGGAGTGGCGACTCGACCCGGCCAGCGCATGGCGGATCCCGGAGGCCACGGCGTACGACCAGCGGATCGTGGTGGTGTGCCGCCAGGGCTACAGCTCCAGCCTCGCGGTCGCGAGCCTGCGGGCGCTCGGGCTGCACCTCGCGACCGACATGATCGGCGGCGTGCAGGCCTGGCGCGAGGCGGGGCTGCCCATGTCCGACCGCCCCGCCGACATCCGCCCCTGACCCACC
>NZ_WAAS01000168.1:0-14554 GCF_008806585.1 Micromonospora sp. AMSO12t | reverse complement strand
CCTGCTTGCCCTGCTCGACGAGCTGCTTGATGCCGTCGGTCACGTTGTTGGCCAGCACCACGTAGGAGCCGCCGTCGCCGTACGACATCAGCACCCGCTGCAACAGCGGCGGCGCGTTCTGCGCGGCGGTCTTCACGTAGACCGGCTCGATGTAGAGCATGCCGTCGCCGAACGGCAGGGAGAGCAGGTTGCCGTACTGCACCTGGGCCTGCTGGGACTGGAGCAGGTTGAGCTGCTGCCGGATGTTCGCGTTGTTGGTCATCGACTGGTGCACCTGCACCGGGCCGGAGACCCGGGTCTGGTCGGGCAGGTCGAGCACCTCCAGTCTCGGCTGCCCGTCCACGTACGACCCGGAGATCAGCGCGGCGAGGTTCTCCCGGCCGTTCGGGGTGACCGCCGAGGTGAGCTGGAAGCGCGCCGACTCCTGGCCGGGGAACTGCGTGTAGAGGTAGTAGGGCGGCTGCTTCTGGCCGGTGTCGGGGGCGTCCGGCACGTTCGGCACCTGCCAGAAGTCCGTCTCGGAGTAGAAGGCGCCGGGGTCGGTCACGTGGAACCGGGTCAGCAGGTTGCGCTGCACCTTGAACAGGTCGGCCGGGTAGCGGAAGTGCTCGGCCAGCTCGGCCGGGATCTCCGACTTCGGCAGCACCAGGTCACCGCCGAACGCCTTGTTCCACGCCTTGAGCACCGGGTCGGTCTCGTCGAACTCGTAGAGCCGGACCGTGCCGTCGTACGCGTCGACGGTGGCCTTCACGGAGTTGCGGATGTAGTTGACGTTCTCCCGGGCGAGCTGGAAGGTGCCCCGCCCGGTCAGCTCGTCGGCCGTCTGCTCCTGGAGGTTGACGCGCTCGGCGTACGGGTAGGTCGCCGCCGTGGTGTAACCGTCGATGATCCACTGGATCCGGCCGTCGACCACCGCCGGGTACGGGTCGCCGTCGAGGGTGAGGAACGGGGCGACCTTCTCCACCCGGTCGCGGGGGTTGCGCACGTAGAGCAGCTTCGAGTTGTCGTTGACCGCGTCGGAGAGCAGGAAGTTCGACTCCTGCTCCTTGATCGCGTAGAGCAGCCGCCGGGTGAACGAGCCGATCTCGACGCCGCCCTCACCGGTGTAGGTGTAGGACTCGCCGCCCTCGCCGACCGGGCGGTCGAACTCCGCCTTCCGCGCCGGGTCGCTCTGGCCGACGATCGCGTAGTCGCTGGCGTCCATCCGCTCGCCGTAGTAGACGCGGGGCTGCTTCGCCGCGATCTGCTCGGTCTGCGAGGCACACTGCTCGCTCGTCTGCTGGCCCTGCTCCTTCTGCTGCTCCTGCGGGTCGCCGAGGAAGCCGGAGACGAAGAAGGGCTGACCGCCGCAGACCACCCGGTTGCCGGGCGCCGCCACGAGCCCGTAGCCGTGGGTGTAGACGGTGTGCCGGTTGATCCAGGTGTTCTGCTGGGGGGTCAACTGCCGGTAGTTGACCTCGCGCAGGCCCACCACGTAGTCCTGCACCTTGCCGTTGACGCCGTAGCGGTCGACGTCCAGCTTCTCGCCGAAGTCGTAGAACTGCCGGACCTGCTGGCGCTGGGTGTACGTCTCGGAGACCAGTTGCGGGTCGAGCAGCCGGATGTTCGGCACCACGGAGGTGTCCGTGGCGAGGCTCGCCGGCGGGGTCAGGTTGCTCGCCGCGTACGGCGTGGTGGTGGCCGCCTCCAGGCCGAACGCCGAGCGGGTGGCCTTGATGCTCCGCTCGATGTACGGCGCCTCCTTCTCCTTCGCGCTGGGCTTGACCTCGAAGGTCTGCACCGCCCAGGGGTAGACACCGCCGATGGCGACGGCGGAGACGCCCAGCAGGGCGAGCGAGATGCCCGGCCAGACCAGGTTCCGCATCCAGGCGTTGGAGAAGACGATGATCGCGATCGCCACGACGATGGAGATGTAGGCGAGGATCTCCTTGGCCGGCAGCAGCGCGTTGACGTCGGCGTAACCGGCGCCGTAGACGGGGCCGTTGCCGTACTCCAGCAGCATCGCGCGCCGGTCCAGCACGTACGCGAGCGCCTTGAGCAGGACGAAGACCGCGACGAGCGTGCTCAGGTGGGCCCGGGCGGCGTTGGTCATCCGGTCGCCGACGCCCTGGAGGCGGACGCCGCCGAAGACGTAGTGCACGGCGAGCGCGCCGATCACGGAGAGCACCACGGCGGTGAAGCCCACGCCGAGCAGGTAGCGCAGGAACGGCAACTGGAAGACGTAGAAGCCGACGTCGATGCCGAACTCCGGGTCCTTCACGCCGAAGTCCCCGCCGTTGCGGAAGAGCAGCCACTGGTTCCACCGGCTCTGCGCCGACAGCCCGGCGAAGAGGCCGACCACGGTGGCGACCAGCGTGATCCACAGGCCTAGCCGGGGGCCCAGCAGCATCCGGTAACGCTCCAGGGTGGCCTGCTCCGGCGAGTGCGGGCGCATCCGGGGGCGCAGCCGCTGGGCCAGCCAGAGGTTGCCGCCGACTATCAGCGCCATGCCGAGGCCGACGGCGAAGAAGAGCAGCAGCCGGGTCGTCAGCACCCCCGTGAAGACCCCGGTGTAGCGGACCTCGTCGAACCACAGCCAGTCCGTCCACGCCCGGACACCCCAGCCGAGCAGGGTGAAGAGCACGAACACCCCGACCAGGACACCGATCGTGACGCGTCCGCGTCGGCTCATCCTCGGCAGGGGGCTGCTGCTCTTCATGACCACTGTTGGCTCCGCACGCTCGATGTGATCGGCTCCGACCAGGCACCCAGAGTACGGGGTGTTCCTGAACGCGTCGGTCCAAGGTCACACGGCGTCGCGCCGCGCGGCGGAGGCGTCGACGGACGGGCGGCCGGTGCGGGCCCGTCACGTACGCCGGGAACGCCCGCGCCCGTCGTCAGCAACGGGTCGGCTGACCCCCGGCGCGCAGCGTCTCCAGCGCGGTCAGTGCCTCGTCCAGCGAGCCGACCTTCAGCAGCGGCAACCCGGGCTGCGGGTTGCGTACGGCCTCGGCGCAGTTCGCCGCCGGCACCAGGAACGCCACCGCGCCGGCCTCCTTCGCGCCCACCAACTTCTGGGCGATGCCACCGATCGGCCCGACCCGGCCGGCGTCGTCGATCGTGCCGGTGCCAGCGATGACCTTCCCGCCGGTCAGGTCCTCCGGGGTCAGCTTGTCCACGATGCCGAGGGCGAACATCAGGCCGGCACTCGGCCCGCCGATGTCCTCCAGGTCGATGCTCAGGGTGAACGGGTGCGGCTGCTGCTGCTCGATCTCCACCCCGATGCGGGGTCGCCCGTCCTGCTCCCGGCTGGTGACCGCCGCCGTCGCGGCGGCGCCCTCGCGGGTGTAGCCGATCCTCAGCGCGGTCCCGGCCGGCTTCGCCCTGATCAGGTCCGTGAGGCGCGTGGCCAACGGGACCGGTTCCCCGTCCACCGAGGTCAGCACGTCACCGGGCTTGAGTACGCCGGCCGCCGGACCGTCGGCGGCGACGGTCTTGACCACCACCTGCACCGGGAAGCCCAGCTCCCGCAGCGCCGCGGTCTCCGCGCTGGTCTGCGAGACCCGGAAGTCCTCCGCGTTGCGCTCCTCGACCTGCTTGCGGCTCTCCCCCGGCGGGTACACCAGCTCGCGGGGTACCACCGCCTCGTCGTCGGAGAACCAGCCCTGGATCGCCGAGCGCAGCTTGACCGAGGGCTGCACCCCGACCGTGGTCAGCCGGAGCTGGCCGGCGGAGGTGGACGTCTCCCGGCCGGTGACCTGGATGACCTCCTTGCCGTTCTCCTTGCCGAGCGTGTTGACCGTCGGCCCCGGGCCGAGCACCACGTACGGGATGGGCGCGCCGAGCACGCCGATGCTGAGCAGAGCGGTGAGCAGAGCACCGAGCAGGACGGTCACGCCGCGACGTCTCATGCGGCAGAGCGTACCGACCAGGATCGGGGCCTCCGGCGGGTGAATCGCGACTTCGCCCTCAGCGCAACGCCAGCGGCAGCTACCTGCGGCGCGGCGCGCGTACCGTAGACGTCGTGCCTGATATTCCGTTCGGTTTCGCGCTCCCGGGTGGGCAACCACCAGACCCCAACGATCCCGCGCAGATGCAGCAGTTCATGTCGCAGTTGCAGCACCTGCTCTCCGCGTCGGGCAGCGGGCCGGTCAACTGGGACCTGGCCCGGCAGGTGGCCGCCAGCCAACTCGCCGCCGCGGGCGACCCGGCGGTGTCGCCCTTCGAGCGCAACGCGGTGGAGGAGGCGTTGCGGCTCGCGGACCTGTGGCTGGAGCCGGCCTCCGCCCTGCCCTCGGGCATCCAGACCTCGCTGGCCTGGAACCGCAACGAGTGGATCTACAAGACGCTCGACGTCTGGCGCAAGCTCTGCGACCCGGTCGCCAGCCGGATGGTCGGCGCGATGGGCGACCTGGTGCCGCCGGAGGCGCGCGCCCAGCTCGGCCCGATGCAGTCGATGGTCGCCACCCTCGGTGGCGCGCTCTTCGGCGGCCAGCTCGGCCAGGCACTCGGCTCGCTCGCCGCGGAGGTGCTCTCCGCCGGCGACATCGGGCTGCCGCTCGGCCCGGCCGGCACGGCCGCGCTGATCCCGGCCAACATCCGGGCGTACGGCGAGGGCCTGGAGCTGCCCGAGGACGAGGTGCGCCTCTACGTCGCCCTGCGCGAGGCCGCCCACCAGCGGCTCTTCCAGCACGTGCCGTGGCTGCGCGGGCACGTGCTCAACGCCGTCGAGATGTACGCGGCCGGCATCCGGGTCAACCGGGAGGCGATCGAGGAGGCGATGGGCCGGGTCGACCCGACCGACCCGGAGTCGATGCAGGCGATCGCGCTGGAGGGCATCTTCACGCCGGAGGACAGCCCAGCGCAGAAGGCGTCGCTGGCCCGGCTCGAGACCGCCCTGGCCCTGGTCGAGGGCTGGGTGTGCCACGTGGTCGACAGCGCGGCGAGCGGCCGGCTGCCCAACGTGGTGAGCCTCGGCGAGGCGTTCCGCCGCCGCCGGGCCGCCGGTGGCCCGGCCGAGCAGACCTTCGCGGCGCTGGTCGGCCTGGAGCTGCGTCCGCGCCGGCTGCGCGAGGCGGCGGCGCTCTGGGCGGCACTGACCGAGCACCGGGGCATCGCCGGCCGGGACGCCCTGTGGGGCCACCCCGACCTGCTCCCCTCCGACGACGACTTCGCCGACCCCGTGGCCTTCGCGATGTCCGAGTGGGACCTCGGTGAGTTGGAGAGCTTCGACTTCAGCGCGCCGGGCGGCCCGGAGGAGAAGGCCCCGGGCGAGCCGGAGCAGCGGCGCCCGGACGACGACCCCGAGGGCGGCGACGCCAGCCGCCCCTGACCGCGTCGACGACGAGGGCCGCCCGACCCCTGGTGGGTCGGGCGGCCCTCATCGCACGGTCGGGCGGCCCTCGCCGCGGTCAAGCAGCCCACGTTGCGCGGTCGGGCCACGTCGCGGGGTCGGCCCACGTCGCACGGTCGGGCCACGTCGCGGGGTCGGCCCACGTCGCACGGTCGGGCCACGTCGCGGGGTCGGCCCACGTCGCACGGTCGGGCCACGCGCGAGGTTGGGCAGCCCGCGTCGCGGGGTTGGGCGGCTCACGTCGCACGGTCGGGTCGCGCCGCACGGTCGGGCGGCCGCCCGTCTTCGCGCGCGGCCCTCGTCGCGGGGTCGGGCTGCCGTCGCGAGGTCAGGCTGCGTCGCGGGGTCGGGGGCCCGGCCGTGGTCCGGAGGGGGCCAGTGCGGGTCGCTTCCGGCCCGCGGTCGGCTCAGCGGGGCTGCGCGGTGCCGGAGAGCAGGGCGCGGGTGGTCTCCCAGCCCTCCACGGCCGGGTCGAGGAACGCCAGGTCGCCCGGCCCACGCAGGCGCCGCCAGGCCGGGGTCACCGCCAGGTCGCCGGGTCGCGGCGCCGCCGCGCGCACGGCCGCGGGTCGCGCGGTGTCCAGGTCCAGCGCCGGCAGCCACGCCGGTACGGGCAGCCGGGTGGCCACACCGAGCAGCCCCGGTCCACCGCCCTCGACCGGGGCGACCGCGACCGGCCGGGTGGTGAGTGGGCGTAGCAGCTTGCCGATGGTCAGGCCCGGCACATCGGGCGCGTCGCCGGCGATCACGGCCACCTGGTCGTAGCCGGTGTCGGCGAGAGCGGCGAAGACGGCGTTCGGGGTCGCCTCGGGGACCTCGTACACGGTCGTGCCCGGCCAGACCACCGCGTCGGCCAACTCCCGGTCCGCCGGGGTGACGGCAACGGCCGTCTCCACCTCGTTGAGCGTGGCGAGCAGGTCGACCACGTCCTCGGCGAGCGCGGCCCGCCAGTCCACCGGGTCGGTGCCGGGCGGCGCCCAGGTCACCGGTCCGAGCAACGCCACCACCACACGTCGGGCCACCCCACGACCCTAGCCGGGCATGCCACGAGCCACGACCCACGGGCGAGGGAAGGCGGCGTCCACCCGCTCGGCGACGTCCGACATGAGCAGCCGGCTGCCCGAGTCGCGTCGAGATCTTGGCAGGAACGTGCCCCTGGAGGGGCCGTCGCGTACCAAGATCTCGCCGGCTCCGTCCGCCCCGAAGCCGGCGCGGACAGCGCGGACAGCGCGGACAGCGCGGATTAAACCGGCGCGGGCAGCAGGCGTTGGCGGAGGTCGGGACGGCGGGTGGCCGGCGGCGGCGCTGACGGGGTCAGTCGGTCAGCGGGGTGCCCGAGGCCGCCGCGACGCCCTCCAGGTAGCCGCGCGCCCGCTCGGACTTCGGGTAGCGCGCGACGAGCGCCCAGAACCGCGCGTTGTGACTGGGCACGATGAGGTGCGCGAGCTCGTGCAGGAGCACGTAGTCGATCACCCAGTCCGGCAGCCCCTGGACGCGGTGCGAGATGCGGATCGTGCCATCGTCCGGGGTGCAGGATCCCCACCGGCCGTTCTGGTTGGTGACCCAGCGGACGCTCGTCGGTACGGCCTGCGCGCCGTGTTCGGCGAGGTAGAGCTTGATCAGCCGGGTGGCCCGGGCGAGCAGCTCGGCGTCGGACCGGGCGAGGCGCCCCTCCCGGGCGGCGAGCCGGGCGAGCATCCGGTCGACCCACTCGCTCTCCTCGGCGCGGGAGAACTGGTCCGGGATGAGGACGACGACCCGTTCACCGTCGCGATACGCGGACACCGTGCGTCGCCGACGCTGGCTGCGCCGCACTTCGACGACCGGCTTCCGCGCCCCTGCCATCAGCGGGCCGCGCAGCCTCGGATTCCTGTCACGAAGGAAAGCTAATGCGTACTGACCAGGGGTCCGCAAGGGTCAACACCCCGACACCCGCCCGGAAAATGGTGATTGGTCGGCAGGAGTCCCAAAAAATCTTTTGCCGGGCCACGGTGAATCGTCGCCGTCACCCTTCGTGGCGGCCGTCCGCGGGTGCGGAGGTGTTGCACCGCTGGCCTCCGCCGGGTGCGGCGGGGCGCACCCCCACGTTAGGTGATCTCCGTGGCAGGCGCAGCTCGGGGTCCCCGCACGGGGCATCTGGCCGGGTTCGGTCGGCGTGTCCCCGCCAAACTGACTTATCCGACGTAATTCGCCATGCACACTCTCGACGTCGACTTGCTCACAGTGACGAAGCACAGCTGACATGGAACCGCCCACACCTGGGTAGGGTCCGCGGACCAGCGGTCACGAGCGTGGCCGTGGGAGAACGACCCAGCGCCGGTGCCCGAGTGGCCCGCCGCCGGGAACCCCCGCCGGGACGGCATCGGCCGGCGGACGAGACGAGGAGGGCACCGTGGCCGACCAGGCCCAGACCTACAACGGTTACTGCGTCAAGTGCAAGGAGAAGCGGGACTTCGAGGGCCGCGTCGAGGTCTCGAAGACCGGGATGAACATGGCCAAGGGCAAGTGTCCGGTATGCGGCACAACAGTGAACCGCATCCTGGGCAAGGCGAAGGTCTGACCCGTACGGATGCGTCGGAGGGGGCGGCCGTCGGCCGCCCCCTCCGGCATGACCGCGCCTCATCCGCCGGCGCACCCGGTCGCGCACTGTCGGCTCGCCGACATGGTTACCGGCGGGTTGTGGATATCCCGGCATTTCCTGTGGACAGCCCTGGACAGGGCACCGCGCACCTGTGGACAACGATCGACGGTGAGCACGGACACGGTCACGATCGGTGTCATGCGCCGAGCCACGCTGCCCCGTCCCGTCCTGCTGCCGGGCCTCACCAGACTCTGGCGGGACCGTCACACCCTCCAACTCGGCGTCGAGCCGGGCCGCGCCGTGCTGCTGGAGATCGCCGACCCCCGGGCCGCCCGCCTGCTCGACCTGCTCGACGGCACCCGTAGCGAACGGCTGGTCCTGGCGCACGCCGTCGCCGCCGAGGTGGCCCCCGACGAGGCCCGCGCCCTGCTCGACGCGCTGCGGGCCGCGGGCCTGGTCGTACCCGCGCACACCCTGCTGCCGAAGGACCTGGCCGGCCCGCCCCGGGCCCGGCTCACCGCCGAGGCGGAGGCGCTCGCCCTGGCCTCGGCGCGGCTGCCCGGAACGCCCGCCCAGGTGCTGCGCCGGCGGCTGGCCGCCCGGGTGGTGGTCAGCGGCACCGGCCGCCTCGGCGCCCCGGTCGCCCTGGCGCTGGCCCAGGCCGGGGTGGGGCACGTGCACCCGGACCTGGCCGGGCCGGTGCGGCCGGCGGACCTGGTCGGCACGGGCATCCCGGCCGCCGCGCTCGGCCGTCCGCTCGCCCGGGCGGTACGCGACGCCGTCGAGCGGGCCGCCCCCGGCACGGGCACGGGCCCGCTCCGGCGGGGCCGGGTCGACCTGGTCGTCCAGCTCGGTACGGACCGACCGGCCGCCCTGCTCGCCGCCGGTCACGCCCAGCGCCGCCAGCCGCACCTGCTGCTCGGCCTCCGGGAGGGCGTGCCCGTGGTCGGCCCGCTCGTCCGCCCGCCCGCCGGCCCCTGCCTGAACTGCCTCGACCTGCACCGGGCGGACCGGGACCCGGACTGGCCGGCGCTGGCCGCCCAGCTCGCCACGGGCGCGGGCGAGCAGGCGTGTGCCACCGCGACCCTCCTGGCGGCCGGGGCGTACGCGGCGGCCGAGGCGCTGGCGCAGCTCGACGGGGGCACCCCGGAGACCCTGGGCTGCGCGGTGGAGATCACCGGGGCGGGGCGGTTCCGCCGCCGGATGTGGCCGCCGCACCCCTCCTGCGGATGTTCGCGACGGCGCCGGTGACGCCCCCGAAGGCGGGGACGGGCACCCAGCCCGGCGGCAGAGCAGCCGCGGGCCCCCGGAGTCGGTAACAATGGCCGGGTGACCGACATCCCGCGCCGGGCCGTGTCCCGGACCGCCAAGCTCGCCGCTCTGCCGCTCGGCTTCGCCGGTCGGACCGTCCTCGGCATGGGTAAGCGCGTCACGGGGCTCGCCTCCGACGTGATCTCCGCGGAGATCCAGCAACGCACCGCCGAGCAGCTCTTCAGCGTGTTGGGGCAGCTCAAGGGCGGTGCGATGAAGTTCGGGCAGGCGCTGTCGGTCTTCGAGGCCGCCCTGCCCGAGGAGATCGCCGCCCCCTACCGGCAGGCGCTGACCAAGCTCCAGGAGGCGGCGCCGCCGCTGCCGGCGGCCAGCGTGCACAAGGTGCTCGCCGAGCAGCTCGGCCCGGACTGGCGGGACCGGTTCGTGGAGTTCGACGACACCCCCGCCGCCGCGGCCAGCATCGGCCAGGTGCACCGGGCGGTGTGGCGGGAACCGGGCTACGGGCCGTCCGGCGCGCCGCAGACCCGCGACGTGGCTGTCAAGATCCAGTATCCGGGCGCCGGCGACGCCCTGCTCGCCGACCTCAAGCAGCTCTCCCGCCTCGGTGGGATGTTCCGGGCGATCCAGCCCGGGCTCGACGTCAAGCCGCTCCTGGCGGAGCTGCGGGAACGGATCACCGAGGAACTCGACTACGAGCTGGAGGCCGAGTCGCAGCGCGCCTTCGCCGCCGCGTACGCGGACGATCCGGAGATCCACATCCCGGCGGTGGTCTCGGCGTCGCCCCGGGTCCTGGTCACCGAGTGGGTCGAGGGCACCCCACTGGCGGAGATCATCCGCGAGGGCACGGAGGAGCAGCGCGACGAGGCCGGCCGGCTGATGGCCATCCTGCACCTGTCCGCGCCGCAGCGGGCCGGGCTGTTGCACGCCGATCCGCACCCGGGCAACTTCCGGCTGCTGGCGGACGGTCGGCTCGGCGTGATCGACTTCGGCGCGGTGGCCCGGATGCCGGAGGGCACGCCCGAGCCGATCGGCCGCATCGCCGCGCTGGCGCTGCGGGGCGACGCCGATGAGGTGGTCGCGGGCCTGCGCTCGGAGGGCTTCATCGGTTCCACCGAGGAGATCGACGCCGAGGCGGTACTCGACTTCCTCCGTCCGATGCTGGAGCCCATCGCCGCCGAGGAGTTCCGGTTCACCCGGGCCTGGCTGCGCACGGAGGCGACCCGGTTGGCCAGCCCCCGCTCCCCCGCGTACCAGTTGAGCCGGCAGCTCAACCTGCCGCCGTCGTACCTGCTCATCCACCGGGTGACGCTCGGCTCGATCGGCGTGCTCTGCCAACTGGAGGCGAAGGCGCCCTACCGGGGCATCCTGGAGCGCTGGCTGCCCGGCTTCGCCCCGTCGGCCGGCCAGCCCTCGGCGGGCGGCTGAACGACGGCCGCGCAACCGGACGCGGCGCGCGGCGCGAAGAAGACGGCGCAGCGCGCGGAAGACGACACGCGCGCGGAAGACGACACGGGGCGGGGGAACGCGACGAGGGGCGGTGGCCGGATTCCGGCCACCGCCCCTCGCCTATCGGTGGGGTACTAGAGAACGCCCAGGTCGCGCGCCGCTCGGTTGCGGCTGTTCATGGCGACGGTACGGGCGGAAAGGGTTGCCTCAGTGCTCGTGGTGGTACGACCGGCCTGAGGCCGGCGCATTCGAGCCCGGGACAACGCTTCGTGAAGTAGTTGCATCTCGGCGACTCCGTCAAGAACGTTCAGCATGGTGGTCAGCTCTCTCGTCGCCGGCGTGACACCGGCGTGGGTGGGTTGGATCGGGTGCATGTCAGGCCGCCAGCCGGACCGTGGTGCGCGACTCGGACAGCCCACTGGCCGCCAGTCGTGCCTCGGCCTCGACCCGGAGCGCCGCGTCGCGGGCGAGGTCCTCCTTGCGCGGACGGCCACGGGGCCGCTTGCGCGGGACGACCGCGCCACGCTCGAAGATCTCGCCGCCCCAGACGCCCCAGGGCTCGGCCCGCTCCACCGCCCCGGCCAGGCACTCGACGCGCAGCGGGCAGTCCCCGCAGAGCGACTTGGCCAGCTCGAGCTCGGCGGGCGAGTCGGAGAACCACAGGTCGGGGTCGAACTTCCGGCAGGGCAGGTTCGCCTCCACCTCGACGCTCACGTCGAGTGGGGCCAACGCCAGACTCATCGCCCGGTCACCTCTCTCTCACTTCGATCTCGTGGATCGCATTTCCGACGTACTTGGCGGGCAAAAAACTGAGGCCGCGGATCCCGGTAGCGGGTTCCGCGGCCTCGAGGTGAGCCGGTGTCTGAGAATCAGACCGGTCTACCTCGAGGTGGAACTCCGCGGGCGCCCATGTGACGCTTGACAGCATCGACGCCCTTGCCCGTGAAGCCACTGGTCCCCTGGTTTCCGTTTGGCGCGGTGGCGAGAATCAGCTCGGCCTGAGCCTCGACACGGTGCACCTGGGAAACCGACGGTCGCGCAGTGGCGAGGGCCACCCGGACAGCCGACAACGGAGCGACGACAGCGGGCAGCGCCGCCGGACGCTCGTTGATGTAGACGATCTCCATCGGGACCACCTCCTCTGACGTTCACTCGTGCCGATACGGTCTCTACCCCTCGTGAGCAGCCCGAATGGCGCCGCTCGCGAGGTGTGTCATGAGGCTATTCCTCGCCACGGGGCGAGGGCAAACGAATTTACGGCGAGATTTCGAAAGTTTTCTCCGGGCAGACGTCGTCGACCGCCGCGCCCGCCACCAGCGCCAGGACCGCCTCCCCGTAGAGGCCGAGTTTCCGGGGCCCGATGCCGGCGATGGCGATCAGTTCCTCCGCCCGGCCGGGCCGCCGCTCCGCGAGCGCGACCAGAGTGGCGTCGGTGAAGACCACATAGGCCGGTACCCGCTGCCCGCCGGCCACCCGCTGGCGCCACTCGTGCAGCCGTTCGTGCAGCTCCTCGTCGATGTCCGAGGGGCAGGTGGGGCAGCGGCCGAGCTTGCGGTCCGGCCCCGCGAGCAGGGTGGCGCCGCAGATCCGGCAGGAGACGATCTGGGTCCGGCGGCGCTCGGGCCGACGCGCCGCCGGAGCGGCCCCGGCCCGCTCCGTCCCGCCGGAGCGGTCGAGCTGCGGCAGGAACCGCGAGGGCCGCCGGGCCCGCCCGCCCGGGGAGCGGGCCGAGGCGTACGACAGCCAGAGCCACTCGCGCGCCCGGGTGACGCCGACGTAGAGCAACCGGCGTTCCTCCTCGACCTGTTCGACGGTCTTGGCGTACGTGGTGGGCAGGGTGCCCTCGGAGAGGCCGACCAGGAAGACCGCGTCCCACTCCAGGCCCTTGGCGGAGTGCAGCGAGGCCAGGGTCACCCCGTCGACCGTCGGCACGTGCTGTGCGGCGGCGCGACGGGCCAGCTCGTCGTTGAAGTCGGCCAGGGTGACGGGGCGCTCGACCGAGGCGGCGGGCCCGATCGGCACCACCTCCGGGGTGGCGGCGTACTCCTCGGCGAGTTGCACCAGCGCGGCGAGCGCCTCCCACCGCTCGCGGGCGGCGCCACCGGCCGGGGCGGCGTCGGGGGCCCAGCCGACCGCGGTGAGCGCCTCCACCACGGCGGCGGGCAGCGGGGTCTCCCCGGGGATCGACCGGGTGGCGGCCCGCAGGGCGACCATCGCCTGCCGCACCTCGGCCCGCTCGAAGAACCGCTCCGCCCCCTGCACCACGTACGGCACCTGCGCCTCGGTCAGCGCCTTCTCGTACGCCTCGGACTGCGCGTTGGTCCGGAACAGCACGGCGATCTCCTTCGCCGGGGTGCCGGCGTCGACCAGGGCGCGGCAGCGGGCGGCCACCGCGTTGGCCTCGGCCGGCTCGTCGGTGAAGATCCGCAGCTCCGGTTCGGGGCCGGGCGGGCGCTGGCCGACCAGCTCCAGGCGCAGCCGGGCCTCGGTGCCCCGCGCCTGGGAGATGACCGCGTTGGCCAGCCCGACGACCTGCGGGGTGGAGCGGTAGTCGCGGACCAGCCGGACCACCGTCGCGCCCCGGTACCGGCGCGGGAAGTCGACCAGGTACGACGAGGTGGCCCCGGTGAACGAGTAGATCGTCTGGCTGGCGTCGCCGACCACGGTCAGGTCGTCCCGCCCGCCCAGCCACGCCTGGAGCAGCCGCTGCTGGAGGGGGTTGACGTCCTGGTACTCGTCGACGACGAAGTGCCGGTACTGGGCGCGGACCTGCTCGGCGACGTCCCGGTGCTCCTCGATGCCCCAGACCGCGGCGCGCAGCATGTCCTCGAAGTCGATCACCCCGTTGGACCGCTTGAGCCGCTCGTACGCCGCGAAGACCTCGGCGACGCGGGCCGGCTCGTGCGGGGTGTCCCGCATCGCCTTCGCCGCCGCGACGACGTATTCCCCCGGTTCCACCAGCGACGACTTCGCCCACTCGATCTCGCCGGCGAGGTCCCGGGCGGCCGCCCGGTCGGTACGCAGGCCGGCCTTGGCCGCGGCGAGGGTGACCAGCCGGACCTTGCTGTCCAGCAGCTCGGGCATGGCCCGCCCCTGGAGCAGCCGGGGCGCGAAGTAGCGCACCTGGCGCAGCGCCGCCGCGTGGAAGGTGCGCGCCTGGACGCCACCCACCCCGAGCGCGGTGAGCCGGGCGCGCATCTCGGCGGCGGCGCGGGCCGTGAAGGTCACCGCGAGCACGTGCCGGGCGGAGATCTCCCCGGAGAGCGCCCGGTGGGCGATCCGGGAGGTGACCGCGCGGGTCTTGCCGGTGCCGGCGCCGGCCAGGATGCAGACGGGGCCGGCGGGGGCGGTCACCGCCGAGCGCTGCTCGGGGTCGAGCCCGGCGAGCACGCGTTCGGATGCTGAGTGAACCACCACAGCGAGGAATTGTCTCAGCTCCGCCAGACGTTGCAGCGGTTAGCCTGGGCTTGATCGGCAAGCCGCCACGCGGACCGTTGGAGGATCTGACCATGCTGACGATGTACTCGACCCCCTGGTGCGGCTACTGCCACCGGCTGAAGTCGCAGCTCGACCGGGAGGGCATCGGCTACGAGGTGGTCGACATCGAGCAGGACGCGAAGGCCGCGGAGTTCGTGATGAGCGTCAACGGCGGCAACCAGACCGTCCCGACGCTGCGTTTCGCCGACGGCAGCGCCCTGACCAACCCCTCGATCATCCAGGTCAAGCAGCACCTGGCCACGATCGACGCCTGACCGGACGCAGCACCGCCGACGAGCGGCCGCCCACCCGGGCGGCCGCTCGTCGCGTACCACGGGGGGGTCCTGACGACGCGGCGGCTCAGCGCGCCGGGCCCGGTGGGGTCGTGCCGACCACCTCCTGGCTCGCGGCGGCGGCCGGGCCGACGGCGGCGGACCCCTCGGCAG
>NZ_WAAS01000167.1:0-14585 GCF_008806585.1 Micromonospora sp. AMSO12t | reverse complement strand
TGGGGGTCCGCGGCGCGGAGGACCGTGTGGGGCTCCTGGGTGGCGCAGACCTCCTGGGCCTTCCAGCAGCGGGTGCGGAAGTGGCAGCCGCTCGGCGGGTCGGCCGGGCTCGGCACGTCGCCGGTGAGCCGGATCATGGTGCGCCGGTCGCGGGCCTCCGGGTCCGGCACCGGCACGGCCGAGAGCAGCGCCTGGGTGTACGGGTGGGTCGCGCGCTCGTAGATCTCGTCCTCGGTGCCGATCTCGGCGATCTTGCCGAGGTACATGACCGCGACCCGGTCCGAGATGTGGCGGACCACCGACAGGTCGTGCGCGATGAAGATGTACGACAGGCCGAACTCGTCCTGGAGCTTCTCCAGCAGGTTGATCACCTGGGCCTGGATCGACACGTCCAGGGCGCTGACCGGCTCGTCGCAGACGATGATCTCGGGCCGCAGGGCGAGCGCGCGGGCGATGCCGATGCGCTGCCGCTGACCGCCGGAGAACTGGTGCGGGTACCGGTTGATGTGCTCGGGGTTGAGGCCGACCACGTCGAGCAGCTCCCGCACCCGGCCCCGCCGGCTGCCCTTCGGCGCGGCGTCCGGGTGGATCTCGAACGGCTCGCCGATGATGTCGCCGACCGTCATGCGCGGGTTCAGCGAGGTGTACGGGTCCTGCATCACCATCTGCATGTTGCGCCGCAGCCGGCGCAACTCGGCTCCGGAGGCGGAGAACAGGTCCCGGCCCTCCAGGGTGGCCCGGCCGGCGGTCGGCGTCTCCAGCCGCATCAGCAGCCGGGCCAGCGTCGACTTGCCGCAGCCCGACTCGCCGACCACCCCGAGGGTCTCGCCCCGGCGCAGCTCGAAGCTGACCCCGTCGACGGCCTTGACGGCGCCGACCTGCCGCTGGAAGAGCACGCCCTGGCGGATCGGGAAGTGCTTGACCACGTTGTCGACGGCGAGGATCGTCTCGCCGCGCACCTTGGTCGGGCTAGCGGGCGCTGTCATCACGGACCTCCTGGGCGAAGTGGCACTCGCTGGTCCGGCCGTCGCCCAGGACCAGGTCGTGCGGCACCACGTCGACGCAGACCTGCTGCACGTACGGGCACCGGGGGTGGAAGGGGCAGCCGGACGGGATCCGCATCAGGTTGGGCGGCAGCCCCCTGATCGTGGAGAGCTCCTGGCCCCGGACGTCCATCCGAGGGATCGACTCCAGCAACCCCTTCGTGTACGGGTGGGCCGGCGCCCGGTACAGCGAGCGGACGTCGGCGTGCTCGACGATGCGGCCGGCGTACATGACGGCGATCCGGTCCGCGACGCCGGCGACCACGCCGAGGTCGTGCGTGATCAGGATCATCGCCATGTCGAGGTCGCGGCGCAGGTCGGCCAGCAGGTCCATGATCTGGGCCTGCACGGTGACGTCCAGGGCCGTGGTCGGCTCGTCGGCGATCAGCACCTTCGGGTTCATGGCCAGCGCCATCGCGATCATGACGCGCTGCCGCATGCCGCCGGAGAACTGGTGCGGGTAGTCGCCGAGCCGGCTGGCGGCGGCGGGGATCCGTACCAGGTCCATCAGCTCGACGACGCGGGCACGGGCGTCCGCCTTCGACATGCCCTCGCGCTGGCGCAGCGTCTCGCCGATCTGCCAGCCCACTCCGAAGACGGGGTTCAGCGCGGAGAGGGCGTCCTGGAAGATCATCGCGATCTCCTTGCCGCGTACCTGCCGGCGCTGCTCCTCCGGCAGTTTCAGCAGGTCCCGCCCCTGGTAGAGGATCTCGCCGGAGCGGATCACGGCCGGGGGAGTGTCGAGGATGCCCATGATCGCCTGGGCGGTGACCGACTTGCCGGAGCCCGACTCGCCGAGCACGGCGAGCGTCTCGCCGGGATCGAGGTGGTACGAGACCCCGTTGATCACCCTGGCCACGCCCTCGCTGGTGCGGAACTCGACGTGCAGGTCCCGTAGGTCCAGCAGGTGCCCGCCCTCGGGGGTGGGTGAGGCCGGCGTGGGTCGGACGGCGGACTGGCTCACGGTTCACGCCTTTCGCTCGCGACTGCGGGGCTCGCTGCGCTCACTCCTCGCGCTCGCATGGCACGCCTTTCGCTCGCGACGACGGGGCCGCACGGGGCCCGTCATCTCAACTTCGGGTCGAAGGCGTCGCGGATCGCGTCGCCGAGCATGATGAACGCCAGCACGGTCAGCGCCAGGAACGTCGAGGGGACCAGCAGCGGGGTGACCGACTCCCGCATGTGCACCCGGCCCGCGTCGATGTCGATGCCCCAGGAGATGGTCGGCGCCCTGAGCCCGATGCCGAGGAAGCTCAGCGTGGCCTCGGCGGCGATGAACGAGCCGAGGGCGATCGTCAGCACCACGATCGCCGGGGCGAGCGCGTTGGGCAGGATGTGCCGCAGCATGATCCGGCCGTCGCCGGCGCCGAGCATCCGGGCCGCCGCGACGTAGTCCTGCTCCTTGGCGGTGATCACCGAGGAGCGGACGACGCGGGCGGCGGTGGTCCAGCCGAGGATCGCCAGCACGAAGATGACCGCGCCGATCCGGACCGCCGAGCTGTCGCTGTTGACCCGCTTGAGCAGCACGATCGCGGCGAGCAGGAGCGGGATGCCGAGGACCACGTCGATCACCCGGGAGAGCACCGCGTCGACCCAGCGGCCGAAGTAGCCGGCCAGCATCCCCACGGCGAGCGCGATCAGGCCGGTGAGCAGGGCGGAGAGCGCGCCGACCAGCAGCGACGCGCGGGCGCCGTAGACCGCCCTGGCGTACGTGTCGCAGCCCTGGAAGTCGTACCCGAAGATCGCCCCGCCGGACGGCCCGGCGTGCTGACGGGCCAGCACGCAGTCGCGCGGATCGTTCGCGGTGAACAGCCCCGGCACGGCGGCCATGGCGGCGACCAGCAGCACCAGGGCGAGGCTGATCCAGAAGATCGGCTTGCGGCGCAGGTCGCGCCAGGCGTCGCCGGCCAGGCTGCGGGGCTTCTGCGGTACGCCGACCTGGTTCGGCGCGCCGGGCTCACCCGACGGCCCCCGCCGCGCGGCCTGGTTCTCGCTCGCCGCGACGGTCTCGAAGTCACTCATGCCCGCACCTCGCTGGCTTCGCTGCGCTCACTCATGCCCGCACCTCGCTGCGCTCGGCGCCGGCACGAAACACTGCGCTGCCGATTCGTTCGCTGCGCTCACTCATAGCGGATCCTCGGGTCGAGTACGGCGTACAGGACGTCCACCACCAGGTTGGAGACGAGGTAGACCACGACGAGCACGCTGACGATGCCCACCACCAGCGGGCCGTCCTCGGTGCGGATGCCGCGGAAGAGGTTGAAGCCGACGCCGGGGATGTTGAACACGCCCTCGGTGATGATCGCGCCGCTCATCAGGTTGCCCAGCTCGACGCCGAGGAAGGTGACCACCGGGATGAGGGAGTTGCGCAGCACGTGGACGCTGACGATCCGCCGCCTCACGAGCCCCTTCGACCGGGCGGTGCGGACGTAGTCGGCGCGCAGGTTCTCGGCCACGGACGTCCGGGTCAGCCGCAGTGCGGTGGCCAGCGAGAGCGAGCCGAGCACGATGCCCGGCAGCAGGAGCGCGTACAGGTCCGGGTCGGCGCCTGCGGTGGCCGGGAAGAGCTGCCACCTGACGCCGAGGAGGTACTGCGCCAGCGGCGCGAGCACGATCGTCGGGATGCCGAGCACCAGCAGGGTCAGCAGCAGGGTCGAGTTGTCGAAGATGCTGGCCCGCCGGATTCCGGCGAGCACGCCCGCGGTGACGCCGAAGAGGATGGTGACCGCCATGGCGATCAGCGCCAGCTTGACCGTGACCGGCCAGGCGGCGGCCAGGATGTCGCCGATCGAGCGTCCGGTGAGGGACTGCCCGAGGTCACCCTGGAGCAGGTTCTTGAGGTAGTCGAAGTAGCGGTAGAAGAAGCCGCCGACCCCGGTCCGGTCGAGGTGGAACTTCTCCGTCAGGTATGCCCGCTGAGCCGCCGTGACCGGGCGCTCACCGGCGAGCGCCTGGATGGGATCGCCCTGGCCGGCGAACATCAGCGCGTAGACGATCAGCGTGGTCCCGAAGAACGCGAGGACCATCTGGAGCAGACGCCGCAGGATGAAGCGGAACATACTTGGCAGTCTGGCGGAAAAAGTGCGAAGAGGAAGGCGGGTCGGGCCACCGTCCGCCGATGGCCCGACCCGTCCTGCCGTGGTGTTACTTGACGGCCTCGATCTTCACGAGGTCGATCCGGTCGAAGAGATCCATCTCCACGTTCGTCACCTTGGTGGAGTGGCCGAAGTTGTTCTGGCCGTACCGCAGCGGGATCACCGGCAGGTCCTCCGCCAGCAGGTCCTCGGCCGCCTGGTACTTCTTGATCGCCTCGTCCTCGTTCGCGGCGCTGGCGCCCTCGGCGAGCAGCTTGTCGAACTCGGGGTTGCTGTAGCCGTAGTAGTTCGACGAGCCGTTGCTGCTGTACAGCGGGCCCAGGTAGTTCTCCATGGACGGGTAGTCCATGACCCAGCCCATCCGGAACAGGCCGACCGGCTGCTTGGCCTTCACCTTGGTCAGCAGGTCCGCGAACTTCGGCTCGGCGGTGCCCACGCAGTCCACGCCCAGGTTGGTCTTGAGCTGGTTGCAGGTCGCGTCGATCCAGTCCTTGTGGCCGCCGTCGCCGTTGTAGGACAGCTCGATCCTCGCCGGGCCGCCCGCGGCCTGGTACAGGCTCTTGGCCTTGGCCGGGTCGAACTCGCCGGCCTCGCCGATGGTGCTGTCGCGGTAGCCCGCGACGACCGGCGAGACGAACGAGCGGGCCGGCTGCTGCGAGTCCTTGAAGATCGACTTGGTGATCTCGTCCCGGTCGATCGCCATCGAGATGGCCTTGCGCACGTCCGGGTTGCTGAACTCCTCCTGGAACGTCGGGAAGGCCAGCACCTGGAGCGACGAGGCGGAGCTCTGCTTGAACCGGTCACCGAGGTCGGTGCCGGCCGTCGAGAGGTTCTCGGTCGGGATGGTCTTGATGACGTCCAGGTTGTCCGAGAGCACGTCCGCGTACGCGGCGGTCGGCTGCTGGTAGATCCGGAACTCGACGCCGGCCACCTTCGGCTTCTCGCCGGGGAAGGCGTCGTACTTCTCGACCTCGACCTTGGCGTCGTGCTGCCAGGCGCCCTTCATCTTGAACGGGCCCTGACCGACCGGTGCCTGCTCGTAGCCCTCGGCCAGTACGCCGGGCGCGGAGAACGCGGCCTTCGGCATCGGGTAGAAGGCGGTGTAGCCGAGCACGGACTTGAACTCGCTGTACGGCTCCGACAGCGTGACGGTGAAGGTCAGGTCGTCGACCTTCTTCAGCCCGCTGAGCGTCTTGGCCTTCGGGGTCTCGCCCTGCATGTCCTCGTAGCCGGCGATCTTCTCGAAGAAGTAGCTGGAGTTCTGGCCGTTCGGGGCGTAGGCGCCGTAGTTCCAGGCGTCGACGTAGTTGTCGGCGGTGACCTTCTCGCCGTTGTGGAAGGTGTAGCCGTCCTTCAGCTTGACCGTCCAGGTCGTGTTGTCCTCGGACGTCACCGACTCGGCCGCCACCTCGTGGGGCTTGTTGGCCTCGTCGTAGTCGACCAGCGGGCTGAACAGGGCGGCGAGCACCTGCGAGCCGCTCGTCTCGTTGGTGTTGGTGGGCACCAGGTGCTGCGGCTCGGCGATCTCGATCCGCACGGCCGCGTCGGGGTTGCTCTCGCCGGATCCACCGTCGCCGCCCGAGCCGCAGGCCACCAGGCCCAGGGTCACCGCGAGCGGGAGGGCGGTCCAGGCAGCGAGCCTACGAACACGCATGTAGCCTCCTCATCTCCTCACGCTGCGCAGTCAGGCCCGGCGCTGGGTTTACGCTGCGCAACGTTGGGCAACGGTAGGTCGTCGGCTGGCGATCGACAACGGGCGGGTTGCGAACCGATAACGGAGTCACCGTCGGGGCCTTGCCGTGGCGGGCCGGGTCTGCTAATGCCGTGGCGCCGCTAATGCGGCGCTGGGCAGCGCGGACTCTCGACGCGGTCGGTGCTCGTCGCGCCCGCTCCGCCCGTTCGCGCCATCCCGGTCCGGGCGTGCCCGTCCGTCGCCCCGATGGCCCGGGAGTCCGGTTCCAGCCGGGGCGTCGCCGGCCCGTGCGTCACTCAGAGTGATTAACCGCACGTCACTCTTAGTGGTCACATTGCGGGCTTGGCGCGGGTCGTCGGATCGCCGGCCGCCGACCGTGAGACGATCTGGGCGTGACGGCGACGCTTCTGGACGGCAAGGCGACCGCGGCCGAGATCAAGGACGAGCTGCGGACACGGGTCAAGGCACTGGCGGAACGCGGCATCACCCCCGGGCTCGGCACCGTCCTGGTGGGTGCGGACCCCGGCTCCCAGGCGTACGTCAACGGCAAGCACCGCGACTGCGCCGAGGTGGGGGTCGCCTCGATCCGCCGCGAGCTGCCGGCCGACGCGACCCAGGCGCAGGTCGACGCCGTGCTCGCCGAGCTGAACGCCGACCCGGCCTGCCACGGCTACATCGTCCAGCTGCCGCTGCCGGGCCACCTCGACACCCAGCGGGTGCTGGAGCTGATCGACCCGGACAAGGACGCCGACGGCCTGCACCCGGTCAACCTCGGTCGGCTCGTCCTGGGCTACGACGCCCCGCTGCCCTGCACCCCGCGCGGCATCGTCGAGCTGCTCCGCCGGCACGACGTGCCGCTGCGCGGCGCCAATGTCGCCGTGGTCGGCCGCGGCAACACCGTCGGCCGCCCGCTCGGCCTGCTGCTCACCCGCCGCAGCGAGAACGCCACCGTGACCCTCTGCCACACCGGCACCCTCGACCTGGCCTCGCACACCCGGGCCGCCGACATCGTCATCGTGGCCGCCGGCGTACCGGGCCTGCTCACCGCCGACATGCTCACGCCGGGCGCGGTCGTGGTCGACGTCGGCATCACCCGGGTCATCGGCCCGGACGGCAAGGGCCGCTACACCGGCGACGTCGCCGGTGACGCGGCGGAGGTGGCCGGCAAGCTGGTGCCCATGCCGGGCGGCGTCGGCCCGATGACCCGCGCGATGCTGCTGACCAACGTCGTGGAGCGCGCCGAGCGCGACTGAGCGCCCGCCGGGCCCCGCCCGGAGCCGGACGGCCGTGACGTTCGCCCCATCCCGGCGATGGTCGCCTCCCCTGACCTGATCGGTGCCAGGATGACTGATACGGTCCGGAAAACCGACTGGTAGCAGGGAGTGGGACGACCATGGGTAAGAAGGTCACTGTCGTCGGGGCCGGCTTCTACGGCTCCACCACCGCACAGCGCCTGGCCGAGTACGACGTCTTCGACACCGTCGTGATCACCGACATCGTGGAGGGCAAGCCCGCAGGTCTCGCCCTGGACCTCAACCAGTCGCGCGCCGTCGAGGGCTTCGAGACCAAGGTGGTCGGCGCGACCACCGGTCCGAACGGCGAGGGCTACGAGGCGATCGAGGGCTCGGACGTCGTCGTGATCACCGCCGGCCTGCCGCGCAAGCCGGGCATGAGCCGCATGGACCTGCTCGAGACGAACGCGAAGATCGTCCGCCAGGTCTCCGAGAACGTCGCCAAGTACGCCCCGAACGCCGTCGTCATCGTCGTGTCCAACCCGCTCGACGAGATGACCGCGCTGGCCCAGCTCGCCACCCAGTTCCCGAAGAACCGGGTCCTCGGACAGGCCGGCATGCTGGACACCGCCCGGTTCACCAACTTCGTGGCCGAGGCGCTGGGCGTACCGGTGAAGTCGGTGAAGACGCTGACCCTCGGCTCGCACGGCGACACGATGGTGCCGGTGCCGTCGCAGAGCACCGTCGACGGCAAGCCGCTGCGTGAGGCCATGCCGGCGGAGCAGATCGAGGAGCTGGTCGTCAAGACCCGCAACGGCGGCGCCGAGGTGGTCGCGCTGCTCAAGACCGGTTCGGCGTACTACGCGCCGTCGGCCGCCGCCGCGCGGATGGCCAAGGCCGTCGCGGAGGACTCGGGCGAGGTCATGCCGGTCTGCGCCTGGGTCGACGGCGAGTACGGCATCTCCGGCGTCTACCTGGGTGTCGAGGCCGCGATCGGCGCCGAGGGCGTCAAGCGGGTCGTCGAGACGGACCTGGACGCCGACGAGCTGGCCAGCCTGAAGGAGGCCGCCGAGGCCGTCCGCGCCAAGCAGGGCGACGTCGCCTCCATGTGACCCACCACCCGTCGAGGGGGCACGCCGGTCCGCCGGCGTGCCCCCTCGTCGTACCGCCCTACAGCGTCATGAACGCCTCGCCCAGGTGCGGGGTAGCGAGCACCGTGGGCCCGCGCGCGGCCAGGTCGCGCAGCAGCCCCACCCGCGAGGCACGCGCCGCGGGGGCGTCCTCCTCGTGGGCGTACGCCAGCTCGGGGTCGACCAGTTGCACGGCGTGCACCAGCAGGTCGCCGGTGAGCAGCAGCCGCTCGTCGCCCACCTCCAGCAGCACCGACTGGTGCCCGGGCGTGTGCCCCGGGGTCGGCAGCAGCCGTACCGTCGGATCCAGCCTCTCCTCGCCGTCGACCACCCGGAGCTGGCCGGCGGCGCGCAACGGCGCGACCAGGCCGGCCGACAGCCCCGGGGCGAGCTGCCCCACGGCGGCCAGCTCGGCCCGCTGGAGCACGTAGTCGGCGTTCGGGAAGTACGGCGTCCCCGGCGAGCCGGTGACCGCCCAGTCGACGTGGTCGCTGTGCAGGTGGGTGAGCACCACCGTGCGTACGTCGGCCGGGTCGATGCCGGCGGCGGCGAGTTCGGCCGGCAGCCGGCCGGGCACCGGCGCCCAGCTCGCGGCGGGCGAGCCGGCCGGGCCGATCCCCGCGTCGACCAGGGTCACCGGCCCGTCGCCGGCGCGGATGGCGAAGCTGCGGAACGGCAGCCACCACCGTCCGTCGGCGGTCACCGTGGCCGGGTCACGCAGGTCGGCCGCGCGCCAGTGCTCCGGCGTGGCGTCCGGGAACGCCTCCGCGCGGGGCTGGAAGAACGGTCCCTTGCCGTCGGTGAGCGCGGTGACCGTGATAGACCCGAGGATGCGGCTCGGTGGCATCCGGCGATCATGCCAGCGGTCCCGTGCGCCGTGCACGTCGTTTGTTCCGGCCCGACCGAGGCCGGCTGGGGACTGCCGATCAGTTTCCAGTACGCTCGTACTGCTTGAGCACGAGTCCCCCGAGAGGAGCGCCGGCCGATGGCGAAGATCAAGGTAAACAACCCGGTCGTTGAGCTCGACGGCGACGAGATGACCCGGATCATCTGGAAGCAGATCCGGGAGCAGCTGATCCTGCCCTACCTCGACGTCGACCTGCACTACTACGACCTGTCGATCCAGCACCGCGACGAGACCGACGACCAGGTCACCGTCGACGCCGCCAACGCCATCAAGGAGCACGGCGTCGGCGTCAAGTGCGCGACCATCACCCCGGACGAGGCCCGGGTGGAGGAGTTCGGCCTGAAGAAGATGTGGCGGTCGCCGAACGGCACGATCCGCAACATCCTCGGCGGCGTCGTCTTCCGCGAGCCGATCATCATGTCCAACGTGCCGCGGCTGGTCCCCGGCTGGACCAAGCCGATCATCATCGGCCGGCACGCCCACGGTGACCAGTACAAGGCCACCGACTTCGTCGTCCCGGGCCCGGGCAAGGTGACCGTCACCTACACCCCGGCCGACGGCGGCGCCCCGATGGAGATGGAGGTCGCCAACTTCCCCGGCGGCGGCATCGCCATGGGCATGTACAACTACGACGAGTCGATCCGGGACTTCGCCCGCGCCTCGTTCCGGTACGGCCTGGACCGCAACTACCCGGTCTACCTGTCCACCAAGAACACCATCCTCAAGGCGTATGACGGCCGGTTCAAGGACATCTTCGCCGAGGTGTTCGAGAACGAGTTCAAGGCCGAGTTCGACGCCGCCGGCATCACCTACGAGCACCGGCTCATCG
The DNA here is from genome assembly GCF_008806585.1 of Micromonospora sp. AMSO12t. Classification (NCBI taxonomy): domain Bacteria; kingdom Bacillati; phylum Actinomycetota; class Actinomycetes; order Micromonosporales; family Micromonosporaceae; genus Micromonospora; species Micromonospora sp. AMSO12t. The sequence continues at coordinate 4,656 of NZ_WAAS01000167.1, read as the reverse complement.
ACGACATGGTCGCCGCCGCGCTCAAGTGGGAGGGCGGCTACGTCTGGGCCTGCAAGAACTACGACGGTGACGTGCAGTCCGACACCGTCGCGCAGGGCTTCGGCTCGCTGGGCCTGATGACCTCGGTGCTGCTCTCCCCGGACGGCCGTACGGTCGAGGCCGAGGCCGCGCACGGCACGGTCACCCGGCACTACCGGCAGTGGCAGAAGGGCGAGAAGACCTCGACCAACCCGATCGCGTCGATCTACGCCTGGACCCGGGGCCTGGCCCACCGGGGCAAGCTGGACGGCACCCCGGCGGTCACCGAGTTCGCCAACACCCTGGAGCAGGTCATCGTCGACACCGTCGAGGGCGGCCAGATGACCAAGGACCTCTCGCTGCTCATCTCGCGGGACGCCCCGTGGCTGACCACCGACGAGTTCATGAACGCGCTCGACGAGAACCTGGCGCGCAAGCTCTCCGCCTGATCCTCTCCGCGCCACCCGGCGGCACCTGACGGTGCTGCCGCCGCATCACCAGGAGCCCGCCGGCACCCGCCGGCGGGCTCCGTGGTCTCGGGCGGTGGTCGCCAGGCGAGTGCCTGAGATCTTGGTGAGAAACGGCCCCTCCAGGGGCTTGTTCCTACCAAGATCTACTCGGCTCGCCCGGATCCGGCGACGCCTGCGGATCGGCTTGCGGCGTGTCGGCGGGTGACGCGCCGTTCGGCGTCACCTACGTCGGCGCGCCTCGTTGACCTGGGTGGACGAGATGCCAGTCGCGTCCAGGAAGGTTGACCGCGGTCGCCTCGCGGCAAGCGTGCCGATCAGCCAGCCTTCCCGGCTGTCGCGCACAGCCAGCCGTCCCTTCCCTGCGGGGGGCCCTGTCCCGGGCCCCCCGCGCCCTGTCTCCACCCCGCCACCGCCACCGGCGCCGGCGCCGGCCGTCCGCGCCCACCGGTACCGCTCCACCTGGCAGCGACGGTCGAACCGGCGGGGGCACGCCGGTCGCCGTCTCGCCCCATCGGGCGCGGTGTCGGGGCTCAGGCGGCGCGGAGGAGTTCGGCGGCGCGCTCCGGGGCGATGTCGTTGATAAAGACGCCCATTGCGGACTCCGAGCCCGCCAGGTACTTCAGCTTGTCCTTCGCGCGCCGGATGCTGAACAGCTGCAGGTGCAGGTGGCCCAGCTCGCGGTCGACGCGTACCGGCGCCTGGTGCCAGGCGGCGATGTAGGGCATCGGCAGGTCGAACAGCCCGTCGAAGCGGCGCAGCAGGTCCAGGTAGAGCGGCCCGAAGGCGTCCCGCTCGGCGTCGTCGAGCGCGGGGATGTCCGGCACCGGCCGGTGCGGGGCCACGTGCACCTCGAACGGCCAGCGGGCCGCCGCCGGGACGTACGCCGTCCAGTGCTCGTTGGCGGCGACCACCCGGTCGCCGCCGGCCCGCTCGGCGGCGAGCACGTCGGCGTAGAGGTTGCGCCCGCCGGTGCGTTCCGCGTGCCGGCGGGCGGCGGCCAGCAGCGCCCGGGTCCGCGGGGTCACGAAGGGGTACGCGTAGATCTGGCCGTGCGGGTGGTGCAGGGTCACGCCGATCTCCACGCCCCGGTTCTCGAAGCAGAACACCTGCTCCACCCCGGGCAGCTCCGCGAGCGCCGACGTGCGGTCGGCGAGCGCGTCGAGGACGGTACGCACGCGGCATGGCGGGAGGGACGCGAAGGACGCGTTGTGGTCGTCGGTGAAGCAGACCACCTCGCAGCGGCCCCGACCCGGGCGGACCGGGGTGAACGGGGTGATCTCGGCGGGCTCCTCGGCCACCCGGCCGCTGAGGGAGGGGAACCGGTTCTCGAAGACGGCGACGTCGTAGTCGGGCGCCGGGATCTCGCTCTGCCGCCCGTTGGTGCTGGGGCAGAGCGGGCACTGGTCGGCTGGCGGGAGGAAGGTGCGCGTCTGCCGGTGCACGGCGACGGCCACCCACTCGTCGGTCAGCGGGTCCAGGCGCAGCTGCGACGCGGGCGGTGGCGGGGGCAGCTCGCGCCGGTCCGGCTGGTCGCGGACGGCGTCGTCCCGTTCGTCGAAGTAGATCAGCTCCCGGCCGTCGGCCAGCGCGATCGCGGTGCGCTTCACCTCGCCATCCCCTCATCTGTCGTCGTGGCCGTCCGCCCCGCGCCCGTGGCGGGGGGCACGACCACCAGTTCGCCCACCCGGTCGTCGAGCGCCCGCCGCGCGTCGGGGGACAGCCGGTCGTCGGTGACCAGCACGTGGGCGGCGGAAAGCTCAACGATCGAGGAGATGCCGACGGTGCCCCACTTGGTGTGGTCGGCGAGCACGACCAGCCGGTCGGCGGCGGCCACCAGGGCGCGGTCGGTCTCCGCCTCCATCAGGTTCGGCGTGGTGAACCCGGCCCGCTCGGTGATCCCGTGCACGCCGAGGAAGAGCAGGTCCAGGTGCAGCGACCGGATGGCGGCGACGGCCAGCGGCCCGACCAGCGCGTCCGACGGCGTACGCACCCCGCCGGTGAGCACCACGGTCTGGTCGGACCGGCCGCCGGCGTGCAGGATCTCGGCCACCGGCAGCGAGTTGGTGACGACGGTCAGGCCCGGCACGTCGACCAGTCGACGGGCCAGCTCGGCGGTGGTGGTGCCGGCGGAGAGGGCGACCGCCGCCCCGGGGCGGACCAGCTCGGCGGCGCGGCCGGCGATGGCCGCCTTCTCCGCCAGTTGCCGCACCGACTTGGCCCGGAAGCCCGGTTCGTCGGTCGAGCCGGGGCCGGCCACCGTGGCGCCGCCGTGCACCTTGGCCAGCAGGCCGCGCTCGTGCAGCGCCTCCAGGTCGCGCCGGATGGTCATGTCCGAGACGCCGTACTCGGCGGCCAGCTCGGTGACCCGTACGCCGCCGGTGGCGCGGACCCGGTCCAGGATGGCCGCCTGCCGTTGCTGAGCGAGCATCCGTCGCACCTCCGTGCCAGCCGCGCGCCCTCACGCGGTCGAACGTGTTCAAACAAAGGTGAACACTAGCGCGAAGGGGAGAGCACCGGTAGGCGGAGGGCCGATCAGATGGACTGGAGCCGGGGTTCGACCCAACCTGTCTCGTTCAGGTGGTGCAGGACGGCCTCGACCGCCTCGTCGATCGTCATGTCGCTGGTGTCGACCACCAGGTCCGCGTCGGTCGGCTCCTCGTAGGGGTCGTCGATGCCGGTCATCCCGGTGAGCAGGCCGGCCCGGGCCCGGGCGTAGAGGCCCTTGCGGTCGCGCTGCTCGCAGACCTCCAGCGGGGTCGCCACGTGCACCAGCACGAAGCCCGCACCGGCGGCCAGCGCCATCTCCCGGGCGGTCGCGCGGGCCTGGGCGTACGGGGCGATGGGGCAGCAGATGCCGACGCCGTGGTGCCGGGCGATCTCCGCCGCCACCCAGCCGATCCGGCGCACGTTGAGGTCCCGGTCGGCCTTGCTGAAGCCCAGCCCGGCGGAGAGCTCGCGGCGCACCACGTCGCCGTCGAGCAGCGTGATGCTCCGGTCGCCCTGCTCGCGCAGCACGTCGGCCAGGCCCCGGGCGATCGTCGACTTGCCGGAGCCCGAGAGCCCGGTCAGGAAGACCACCAGGCCCCGGTGCCGCCGCGGCGGCCGGGCCCGGGCCAGCTCCTTCGCCACCGCGGGCGGGGTGTGCCACTCGGGGAGCGGGAAACCCCGGTCCAGCAGGTCGTCGATCTCCGGCTGGGTCAGCGCCAGGCGTCGGTTGCGGGGCGGGATGTCCTCCCGCCAGCGCCACTGCCCGTCGCGGTTGTCGTAGGCCAGCTCGCGCGGCACCAGCACCCGCAGGCCGGCGCCGGAGAGCATCTCGCCGGTGGAGAGCAGGTGCGTGACGCCGTACGCCGCCGACACCCGCGCCCGCAGCAGCGCGTCGCTGATCTCGTCGCGCCGGCGGGACAACGGGACGGCGACGAGCGTGGCCGGCGGCATCCGGTCGCGGGCGGCGAAGACGCTGCGTACGAGCGACTCCGGCGGCAACCCGCCGAGGCCGTCCTCGCCGACCGGGATCATCACCAGCAGGTGGGCGCCGAGCGTGCGGACCGCGTGGGCGATCTGGGCGAGCTGCGGCCGGTGCAGCGGGCGGTCGGCGATCACCCCGAGCACCCGACCGGACGGCAGCAGCGGGCGTACCTCCTCGGGGGTGCGGCGCAGCCGCTGGAAGGGGCCGTGACCGCCGTCGCCGAGCCGGCGGACCGTGCCCCCGACGCCGGCCACCCCGTCGCGGACCTGCCACGCGTCGGCGACGTCCAGCGCCGCGACCGGCGCGCCCTCCCCGTCGGTGAGCACCAGGGTGCGGCGTGCCTCGTCGCGCGGGTCGAGACCCTGGGCGAGCGCCGTCGGCACCTGGAGGGTCACCGGCACCGGCCACGGTGAGCCGTCGGCGAGCCGGCCCCGCCGACTCACCGAGACCAGGTCGGCGCGGGTCATGAAGCCGGCCAGCGGGGCGTACGCCCCGATCAGCAGCAGCTCCAGGTCAGCCAGCTCGCCGGGGCGTGGCGTGTACGCCGGCGCGTCCCGGAGCACCTCGTCGGGCAGCACCCAGCTGTTGCTCATCCATCCCCCAAACGACACTGACCGGCACACAGTTTCTCAGCCGCCCGGCGATCGGTCGAGAGCGCCACTCCACCCCGCACGCGAAGGTAGGGGGTGGCGGCCGGCG
>NZ_WAAS01000166.1:0-14648 GCF_008806585.1 Micromonospora sp. AMSO12t | reverse complement strand
TGCTGGCGTTGGTCGGCAAGTTGGGCTTCGACCAGTGGGTGGCGGCCTGACGGTCGCCACCCACTGCTCGTCGGTCCCCCGGTGGTCGGCGGGTCAGGCGTGTCGGACGACGTCGGTGTAGTCGAGGCGGGGCAGGCGGGGGAACCAGGCGTTCTCGCCGGGGCGGCCGATGTTGACCACGAGCAGGGTCTTCCAGGTGTTGTCGGCGAAGAACTCGCGGTCGATGGCGGCGGCGTCGAAGCCGGCCATGGGGCCGGCGGCGAGGCCGGCGGCGCGGACGGCGAGCAGGAAGTAGCCGATCTGGAGGGTGGCGTTGAAGCGGGCCATGCGCTCGCGGGCCTCGGGCTTGTCGGCGAGGTCGTCGCGCATCTGGGGCCGGATGGGGAAGACCTGCGGGATGAACTCGTGGAAGTCGGTGTCGGCGGCGAGTACGGCGACCATGGGGGCGCTGGCGGTCTTGGCCTTGTTGCCTTCGCTCATGTGGGCGACCAGGCGGGTGCGGGCGTCGCCGGGGCGCACGTAGAGGATGCGCAGGGGCTGGGTGTTGGCGGCGGTGGGTGGGAACTTGGCGAGTTCGAAGATCGCCTGGAGTTGTTCGTCGGTGACCGGCTCGTCGGTGAAGGTGTTGGCGGTGCGGGCGTCGGTGAACAGCAGCGCCTGGGCCTCGGGGTCCAGGTTGATCAGGGGCGAGTGGACGTCGGTCATCGGGGTGTCTCCATCGAATCGGCGGACTTGCTTCGGTAACGGTAGCAGCTAGCTTTTTACTAGTCCCTTGTTCGGGGGATGTCCGCCGTATCCTGAGGTCATGACGGTCAGGCCACAGGTGGGCGACACGCCCCGCACGTGTGACGGGGGCGTCGCCCGGGCCTTCGCGTTTCTCGGCAAGCGGTGGAACGGCATGCTCCTGAGCACCCTCGCCGACGGGCCGGCCGGGTTCGCCGAGCTGACCCGCGCCCTGCCCGGGATCAGCGAGTCGGTGCTCTCCGACCGGCTGGGCGAGCTCGTGCGGATCGGGCTGGTCAGCCGCAGCGTCCGGCAGGGCCCCCCGGTGGGGGTGAGCTACGAGCTCACCGGGCCGGGCGCGGCACTGCTGCCGGTGCTCGACGCGTTGGGCCGGTGGGCGCACGAGAACCTTCCCGCCGAGCCGGAGGCGGCCACCCCGTCGGGCTGCTGAGCACGCCGGCGTCGGGCGGAGCGCCCCGCGCCGGATGTGTGATCATCGGCGGATGCCGGTACGCGCCGAACACGACCGGACCGTCCTGGCCGCGCTGCTCGGGCGGGACCCGGTGCTGCACGCGTACCAGCTCGGTGACCTGGACGACTTCTTCTGGCCGTACACCTCCTGGTTCCGCCGCGACGAGGAGGTGGCGTTGCTCTACCACGGTGCGGACCCGCCCACGTTGCTGGCGTTCGCGGCCCCGCCACGGGTGCACCGGCTGGCGGCGCTGCTGCGCCAGATGGCGCCGGTGCTGCCGGCCCGCCTGTGGGCGCACCTGTCCCCCGGCCTGGAGCCGGCCCTGGCCGGGATGTTCCGGATGGACGCGGCCGGCCCGCACCACCGGATGGCCCTGACCGACGCGGCGCGGCTGGACACGGTGACCCCGGCGGGATCGGTGCTGGACGCCGGCGACCTGCCGGCGCTGCGCCGGCTGTACGACGTGGCCTACCCGGGCAACTGGTTCGACCCGCGGATGCTCGACACCGGCCAGTACGTGGGCGTGCGCGACGGCGGTGAGCTGGTGGCGGTCGCCGGGGTGCACGTGTTCTCCCCCGCGTACCGGGTGGCGGCGCTGGGCAACGTGACCACCCATCCCCGGCTGCGCGGGCGGGGGCTGGCCGGGGCGGTGGTGGCCGCGCTGTGCCGGCGGCTGCGCGAGCACGTCACGCACGTCACGCTCAACGTGAAGGCGGACAACGCGGCGGCGTTGCGGCTCTACGGGCGGCTGGGCTTCACCCGGGTGGCCGACTACGGCGAGTACGCGCTGCGCGCCCACGACAGGTGAGTCACGCCCCCGACGACCAGGGCGTCGGGGGCGTGCAGGGTGCGGGCGGGTCAGCCGCGGCGGCTGGGTGAGGCGAAGCGGCCGGCGCGGATCTCCCGCAGCGCCTTGCGGCGGGTGTCGCCGCGCAGGGTGTCGACGTAGAGGCGGCCGGCGAGGTGGTCGGTCTCGTGTTGCAGGGCCCGGGCGAGGAAACCGCTGCCGGAGATGGTCAACGGCTCGCCGTACTGGTCGAAGCCGTGGGCGGTGGCGTGCAGGGCGCGCGTGGTCGGGAAGTAGAGCCCCGGGATGGACAGGCAGCCCTCGTCGTCGTCCTGCAACTCCTCCGACACCTCCAGCGTCGGGTTGACCAGGTGCCCGCGGTGGCCGTCGGCGTCGTAGACGAACACCTGGGCGTTGACGCCGATCTGGGGGGCGGCGACGCCGGCGCGGCCGGGGGCGCCGAGCAGGGTGTCCATCAGGTCGGTGACCAGGGCGCGCAGTTCGGCGTCGAAGCTGGTGACGGGCTCGCTGGGGGTGCGCAGCACGGGGTCACCGATGATCCTGATGGGGCGCATCGTCATGTCGGCCAGGTTATCGCTCGCCGGTCGTGGCGGCGGCGTCCGGGCGGGTGGCGACGAGGACCTCGATGCCGTCGAGGATGCGGGCCAGGCCGAACTCGAAGGCGCCGTGGGGGTTGGCGGCGGCCTGGTACTCCTGGCCGGCGGCGGTGCCGACGCGGGCGGCGAGGGGGTAGCGGCGCGGGTCGAGGGCCTTCTCCAGGTAGGGGGCGTGGGCCTGCCACCACTGCTGCTCGGTCATGCCGGTGCGCGCGGCGGCCTGGGCGGCCTCCACGGCGCTGCGCACGGCGCCGTGGACGTAGCCGGAGACGAGGGTGACGACGGCGTCCATCTCCAGGTCGGTCAGGCCGATGCCGTCGACGGCGTGCAGTTCGTACTCGTAGCGGGCGATGACGTTGGGGCCCAGCGGGGGGCGGGTGGTGGCGACCTGCAGCAGCCAGGGGTGGCGCAGGTAGAGCGCCCAGGTCTCGCGGGCGACGTGGGTGAGCCGCTCCCGCCAGCCGCCGGGCACGTCGTCGGGGCGGGCGGTCTCGCCGTAGACGGTGTCGAGCATGACGTCGAGCAGTTCGCCCTTGCCGGGGACGTAGGTGTAGAGGGACATGGTGCCGACGCCGAGGCGTTCGGCGACGCGGCGCATGGACAGGGCGGCGAGGCCCTCGGCGTCGGCCACCTCGATGGCGGCGCGCACGATGCGGTCCACCGACAGGTCGGGCCGGCCCTTGCGGCTGGTGCGTTCGCGGGTACGCCAGAGCAGGGCGAGGCTGCGCGCGGGGTCGCCGGTGCCGCTGTACTCGGTCGTCATCCCGGCACTGTATCGTCCGCCGTACCGTATGCCGTACGGTACGGCGTACGAGTCGAGTGGGTGGAGGGGCTCCGATGCACCACGACGGACCGGCTGTCGAGGCGGAGGGACTGCGCAAGCGCTACGGCGGCACGCAGGCCCTCGCCGGCCTCGACCTGACGGTGCCCGCCGGCACCGTGTGCGGCCTGCTCGGCCCGAACGGGGCGGGCAAGACCACGGCGGTACGGGTGCTGAGCACCCTGCTGCGGCCCGACGCCGGCGCGGCGCGGGTGGCCGGCGCCGACGTGCTGCGCCACCCCGAGCGGGTCCGGGCCCGCATCGGCCTGGTCGGCCAGCACGCCGCGCTCGACGAGGTGCTCAGCGGCCGGCAGAACCTGGTCCTGTTCGGCCGGCTGCACCACCTCGGCGGCGCGCGGGCCCGCGCCCGGGCCACCGACCTGCTCGCCCGCTTCGACCTGACCGACGCCGCCGACCGGCCGGTCGGCACATACTCCGGTGGGATGCGCCGCCGCCTCGACCTCGCGGCGAGCCTGATCCTCGACCCGCCGGTGCTCTTCCTCGACGAGCCCACCACCGGCCTCGACCCGCGCGCCCGGGCCCAGGTGTGGGACGCGGTGCGCCGGCTCGTCGCCGGCGGCACCACCGTGCTGCTGACCACCCAGTACCTGGAGGAGGCCGACCAGCTCGCCCACACCGTCCGGGTCGTCGACGCCGGGCGGGTCGTCGCCGACGGCACCCCCGAGCAGCTGAAGACCGCGCTCGGCGGCGACCGCGTCGACGTCGTGCTGACCCGCGCCGACGACCTGGACCGGGCGGTACGCGTCGTCGGCGCCGCCGTCGCCGCGACCCCGCTCGTCGACGCGGCGGGCCTGCGCCTCAGCGTCGCCGTCACCGGGCGGGTGGCCGCGCTGGCCGCCGTGTTGCGGGCCCTCGACGACGCCGGCCTCACCGCCGCCGACGTCGCGGTGCGCCGCCCCACCCTCGACGAGGTGTTCCTGCGGCTCACCGACGGCCACTCCCCCACCACCCGCCCCGGCGAGGACAGGGCGGGCGCATGAGCACGACGGGCGTGCACCCCGTGCCGCAGCGCCTGCGCTGGGCCGTCGCCGACACCGTCACCCTCACCGGTCGGGCGCTGGCGCACTGGCGGCGCCAACCCGGGCAGTTCGTCGTCGGGCTGCTCTTCCCGGTGCTGATGGTGCTGATGTTCGGCTACCTGTTCGGCGGCGCGATGAGCGTGCCCGGCGGCGGCGACTACCGCGAGTTCCTGCTGCCCGGCATGTACGCCATGACGGTGCTCTTCGGCGTCGAGTCGACGTACGCGGCCGTGGCCACCGACACCGCGCGCGGCGTCACCGACCGGTTGCGGTCCCTGCCGATGACGCCCTCGGCGGTGCTCACCGGCCGGGCCGCCGCGGACCTGCTGCACTGCGCCGCCGCTCTGGTCGTCATGCTCGCCTGCGGGGTCGCCGTCGGCTGGCAGTGGCGGGCCGGGGCACCGGCGGCGCTGGCCGCCGTCGGGCTGCTCCTGCTGCTGCGTTTCGCCCTGATCTGGGTCGGCATCCATCTGGCGCTGGTGCTGCGCGCACCCGGGTCGGTGGTGGTGCTGCAGATCCTGGTCTGGCCGGTCGGGTTCACCTCCAACGCGTTCGTCTCCCCCGACACCATGCCCGGCTGGCTCGCCGCCGTCGCCGGGTACAACCCGCTGTCGGCGACCGTCGCGGCCTGCCGGGAACTGTTCGGCAACCCCGGCTGGGGCGGCGAGTCGTTCGCCGCGCAGCACGCCGTCGGGCTCGCCGTGGCCTGGCCGCTGCTGCTGACCGCCGTGTTCGGGCCCCTGGCGGTACGCCGGTACCGCGGGCTCGGCCGGTGACGGAGGCCCGAGCCGGTGGCGTCACAGCTGCTGGCCGGTCCTGGGGTCGTAGCTCACCTCCACCGCCACCACCTGGTCGGTGGGCAGCACCTCGATCCACTGGTCGAAGACCTCGTACGGGGCCGCCGGGCGGAAGCCGCCGTCGAGCGGGTCGAACCCGGTCTCGAAGACCTTCTCGGCGACGAGGGTGTTGGCGATCTGCGTGTTGTCCTTCTGCAACTTGAGCGCGAGGATGTTCAGGACCTGCCCGACCGTCTTGTTCCGGTACTCCTCGGGATCGCCCTCCTGGAACGGGTAGGGAAGCCCCAGCGCCGCCTGACCCTCCACGTTGGCCTGCTTGAGCCACTCCAGCGCCGCCTGTTCGCGCCCGGGTCGTACGGGCAGGACCGCCTTGGCCCACGCGGCGTTGAGGAACTCGTTGCGGCGCGCGTCGCCGTCGGCCTGGATCAACCAGCCCAGCGAGCTCCCCGAGGGGGCCGGCTGGGTCTGCTCGGTGATGAGGTAGTTCACCCGCCACTCGTCGGAGACCGTGCCGTCCGGATTCATCGCGTTCGTCTTGTCGGTGTGGGAGTACCAGGTGACCACGGTCCGGTCCGCGAGGACGCTCGGGTCCCGCACCGGGTACTTGCCGAGGCTGGTGTGGGTGGGCGGGGCAGGCGCCGGCGCAGTGGTGGGCGGCGGGGTGACATCGCGGGGCCGCCAGTAGTCCGGTGCCACGAAGTACAGCATCTCGTCGACGTCGAAGATCTGCCGGAGCAGCTCCGAGCCCAGATACAGGTCCGCGAACAGGTCGAACGGCTTCAGCTTCTGGATCAGGCTCCCGTAGATCGCCTGGCGTTCCTCGGTGCGCAGGTCCTGCGACGGCCGTGGGCGCATGGCGCTGAGCAGACCGAGCCGGTCCCGCACGGCCGAGGCGTACGCCGTGCGTTGCAGCTCCGTCACCTGCGCCTGGTAGGCCTTCAACTCCTCGTTGTACCGGTCGTGGGCGTCGTTGGTCTGCGGTGGGTCCCACGTGACGTCGAAGGTCAGGCTGATCGGGCTGAGGTCGCCCGAGTGGAAGAACTTCGCGAAGACCGCGAAGCCGGTCTGCTCCTGGTTGGTGCGGATCAGGTCGGGCACGAACGCGCGACCCGGTGCGACAGAGACGAGTCGCGCGTCCTTCAGCTTGTAGCCCCGCTCGGGCGGCGACGGAGTGAAGTCGATGCGGGCCACCGCGTGGATGGCGTTGTCGTGGTCGGTGATTCCCTCGGCGTCCGGGGCGGTGTGGTGCACGAACTCCATGTTCGCTTCCGGCGGGTCCTGCGTGGCCCGCACCTTCCGGATGGGGAACGTCCCGGTGAACGCGGTCGTCCTGGCCACGAGCGGCGGTGGCGGCTCCGGCTTCCGCAGGGCGGTGAGGTCCGGCGCCGCGACGATGTGCACCAGATCCCCCAGGCCCAGGTTGCGGCCCGGCCCGGGGAGGTACACCTGCCAGCACAGCCGCCCGCCGATGTGTTGCACCTGCACACCGACCTTGCGCATCTTGCGCCGCAGCTCGTAGTTCACCAGCTTGCCCGTGGTGTTCTGCACGAGGTAGCGGCGGCTCGACAGGTCGGTGCTCTCGGTCACCGTCTTGAACGTCGTCTTGTAGTTCCTCTTGATCTCGCTGGTGACCTTCGCGCTCTGCGTACGGGAGTGCTTGTGGGTCTCCTCCGAGGACCGCTTCACGGTGGCGTTCAGGCTGAAGCTGGCGCTGGCGTCCGCGTGGTAGACACCGACGTTGGCGCCACCGGAGGCGCTGATGCCGAGCTTGGTGTCGTTGGCGTTGTCCTCCTTGACCGCGTTGGCGATGTCCTCCTGCTCCGTCAGGCTCTCCTCGACCTTGCGGGTGGTCTCCTCGAACTGCTCGGCGGTCTTCTCGACCAGGGTGCGCCGCGTGCTGGTCTCGACGAGTTCCACGGTGCCGCCGGGGCTGAGCCACAGGTGCCCGGCGGGCGGACCGAGAAACGTGTCGAACTCGAAGAAGTACTGCCGGAAGAGATTCACCAGCCCGACCGGCGAGAGCACCCCACGGATCGGGGCGTCGAAGTGCTCCGCCAGGGCGGTGAGCGCCGCGTCGTCGAGGGTGCTCGCGGCCTCGGCCCTGGCGAACGATGCGTGGTCGAGGTCCACCAGGGCGCGGTCGGTGGCGCCGTGGGCGACGCGCAGCGCGCTCTGCATGCCGAACCAGCCCGCCAGCGGCTGGTAGATGCCGAACAGTTCGCTGGCGTACGGCAGGGTGCCGGCGAACGCGGTCAGGGGCCGGCCGGTGTGCACCGGCGGGCCGTTGACGGGCGCGGTCAGCACCTGCGCCGGAGCCGGTGTGCCGCCGGGGACGTTGGCGAAGGGCAGCGGAGTCGGCGACTGGCCGGTCACCAGCTTGACCAGCAGCGTCTCGGCGGTGCCGTCGGCGGCCGGCGCGACGAACGAGACGGTCTGCGTGCCCGCCGAGCTGGTGACCCGGCCGGCGTACTGACGCGACGAGCCGGCCTCGCGGACCAGGAACATGTTGGCCAGCGCGGGGGTGTTCGGGAACTCGCTGGGGTCCCGGACGTCCATGTCGTGTGGCAGACCGAGGGCGATCCGCTGGTTGGCCGGGATCTCCCCGGGCGGGTTGGGCTCGATCGTGTAGGACCAGATCCGGTAGCCGGGGTCGGCCCCGGCGAGGGGAGCCTTGCCGCTGAACGTGACGGTGATCGCCATGATGCCCCTTCGGCCGATGCGCGGGGGGTGACGCCAGGATCGTACGATCGGTGACAGGCTCGCATCCTGCCGTAATCGGATGTCCGTCTGTCCTGGTCCCGCCGCAGGCGGCCTAGGGACGCGTCGCGGCCGCCCGGCCGAGTGTGGTCATCGACAGGGCGTGCGAGAACCCGATCCGGGGGATGGTGTGGTGCGGGTCGAGGAACACCGGCAGCTGCGGTCCCGAACTGCCGTCCACGTACGGGTTCGACACCCGCAGGTCCGTCCAGCGCGCGTTCTGCAGCAGCCGCGCCCAGAACGCGCCCCGTGCCGGTGGCGTCGGACGGTCGAGGTCGAGGCCGCCGCCGCGCAGGTCCGTCCACACCGGATGGGGGTCCGTCAGCGGGTCGGGCGGGCCGGTGTCCCCCGAGTGGTAACTGCGTACGACCCGGCCCGGGTCGTGGTTGAACCACACCCGCAGCAGGTCGAGGTAGGCGCGCCAACCGCCGGTGCCGCTGTGGTGGCCGTCAAGGTCCCACACCTCGCGAAACGCGCGGGCCCACTCCCGCCGGCCGTCGGTGCCGCCACCCATCGGCACGCCCCAGAGCGTGGAGTTGAGCCCCACCGGGAAGGTGAGGTCGGACATGAGGGCCTTGACCGCACCGATGCCCTGGCTGAAGCCAGCGACCGCCACCTGCCCGACGCCGGGCACCGCGCCGAAGTCACCGGAGTAGAGCGGCGGGAAGATCGTCCGCAGGTTCGGCCCGGCCAACTCGTGCGCGGTGGCGTCGGGCTTGCGCAGCCCGAGGCTGCTGGTGCGGCACTGCCGGTGCAGGAACACCGCGACCTCACGCAACATCCGCAGCAGCCCCTCGCCGGTCGCGAACGGGCCCCACTGCCCCTGCGGGAACAGCGGCATCACCAGCACCGAGCGGTTGCCCCAGCCCAGCGACTGGAAGGCGAAGAAGGCCTCGTCGAGAAGGTACTTCCGGGCCAGGTTCAGGTACTCCTGCAGTGGCGCCGCGGCGTTGACCAGCCCGTACGGGTACCGGGCGGTGTAGTCGCCGGTGCTGGGGCTGCAGTAGACGACGAAGTCCAGACTCGTCACGGGCTTCGGGTCCGGCAGGTTCGGCGACACCACTGCGACGACGAACTTCGGATCGGACTGCGTCGCGGCATACTCCAGGAAGTGGAACCGGCTCAACGCCGCGATGTTGACCGTGACCTCACGCTTCTCGCCGAACCGGTCCCAACCCGCGTCGCTCTCGGCGGCGGCTGCGGGCCTCAACAGCTCCCGGTTGGCCTGACGGAACGTCAGCGTGTTGTTGTAGTGCCCCGCGTAGGTGTGGATCCTCGGGTTGTTGGGCCAGCCCACGACCCGTGCGGCCCTCGGGTCGCGCCCCCTGCTGGCCATGATCCGCGTGACGTCGGCGTCAGAGAGCGTGACGACGGGCGACGGATCCATCCGCCCGAGCGTCACGGTCATCGTCACGTCGTCGCCGGATACCGCGCGGCGGGCGAGGGAGTTGTCCCATGTGGCGGAGCGCAGGTCTCCGGTGAAGGTCACCCGCTCGGCGACGTACGCCGGATGGCTGACCCGGATCTGCGGCACCGTCGGCTGGTGGGACACGACGGTGCTCCAGCGCCCGGCTGCGTCCGTGGTCCCCTGCCCTGCGTCGAGCACGACGAGCGCGCCGGGCACCGCGCCGAGGTTGGCGTCGACCACGCGGACGGTGAGGGTGATGGCCACCGGCACAGTCTGCAACCGTCGGCCGGTGCACGTCAGGACAGATTGCCGACATCGGGTGCGGAGCCGGCACGCGGGGCCTGCGGGTGGGTCTGCCGCCGTCGCTGTGGCGCGGCCGGCGGCAGGCCCGCGTCGGCGATGCGTTGGCGCAGCGGCCGTCGGCGCACCGCGGCGAGGACCTCGTGCAGCACGCCGGCCAGCGGCACCGTCAGTTCCGCGTCCAGTTCGCGTATCGCGGCGGTCGTCGCCGCCCACTCCGCCTCGATCAGTGGCAGCAGCTCGCGGGCCCGGTCGCTGAGATGCACGATGCGCTGCCGGGCGTCCGCCCCCGCGGTCAGCTCGACCAGGCCGGCGCGGGCCATCTGCGCGACGGTCTGGCTGGCCGCCGAGTGGGTGACCCCGACCCGGCGGGCCAGGTCGCGGATGGGCAGTGGGCCGTCGGCGACCAGCACCCGCAGCGGTGGCGAGAACCGGGGCCGGTAGTCGGGCAGGCCCCGTTCGGCGTAGACCGTGGCGACGTCGCCGTCGAGCACGTCGAGCACGTGCCGAAGCAGCGTGCCCAGGGCCTCACGTTCAGGTACGGCTGTCACTCCGCTAATGTAACAGCGCTGTTGTATCGATGATCACGAAGGGGACGACGATGGCGCAGCGGTACCCCCCGATCGAGCCGTACGCACACGGGATGCTCGACGTCGGCGACGGGCAGCTCGTGCACTGGGAGACCTGCGGTAACCCGGACGGCAAACCCGCCGTGGTGCTGCACGGCGGGCCCGGCTCCGGCTGCACGCCCGGCTGGCGGACCCTGTTCGACCCGGCCCGCTACCGGGTGGTCCTGTTCGACCAGCGGGGCTGCGGCCGCAGCACCCCGCACGCCGCCGACCCGGACGTGGCCCTGTCCACCAACACCACCGACCACCTGATCGCCGACATCGAACTGCTGCGTGAACACCTCGGCGTGGACCGCTGGCTGGTGCTCGGCGCCTCCTGGGGCGCCTCCCTCGCCCTGGCGTACGCGCAGCGGCACCCGCGGCAGGTCAGCGAGCTGGTGCTGTTCAGCGTGACCGCCGGCACCCGACGGGAGATCGAGTGGCTCACCCGGGAGATGGGGCGGATCTTCCCGGCCGAGTGGGCGCGTTTCCGCGACGGCGTGCCGCCGGCCGAGCGCGACGGCGACCTGGCCGACGCGTACGCCCGACTGCTGGCCGACCCGGACCCGGCGGTGCGCGAACGGGCGGCGCGGCAGTGGTGCGACTGGGAGGACACCCACGTCGCCACCGCCCCCGGTCACCGGCCCGACCCCCGCTACGACAACCCGGTGTTCCGGATGCTGCAGGCCCGGCTGGTCACCCACTACTGGCGTAACGGATGCTTCCTGCCGGAGGGGCAACTGCTGCGCGAGGCGGGGCGGCTGGCCGGCATCCCCGGCGTGCTGCTGCACGGCAGGCTCGACATCAGCAGCCCGCCGGAGGTGGCGTGGCAGCTGGCCCAGGCCTGGCCCGACGCCCGGCTGGAACTGCTGGAGACCGCCGGGCACGGATCCGCCAACGGCATGGCGGAGCGGGTCGTGGCGGCGCTGGACGACTTCGCCGAGCGCCGCTAGCCACCCGGGGGTACGGCGCCGGCTACGGCACCATCCAGGACAGCAGAGGCGTCGCCTGCAGCCCGATGAGCACACACATCAGGGCGAGCAGCAGCACGCTCGGGCCGAACATCCGCCGGAACAGGTCGCCCTCGCGGCCGGTGAGTCCGACCGCCGCGGCGGCGATCGTGAGGTTCTGCAGGCTGATCATCTTGCCGAGGGTGCCGCCGGAGGCGTTGGCCGCGGCCAACAGGACCGGATCGAGGCCGGCCCGCTGCGCCGCGGCCACCTGGAGCGCGCCGAACAGCGAGTTGGACGACGTGTCCGAGCCGGTCAGGGCGACGCCGAGCCAGCCGAGCACCGGCGCCAGCACGGCGAAGAGTCCGCCCGCGCCGGCCATCCAGACGCCCAGCGTGGCGACCTGCCCGGAGGCGTTCATGGTGAACGACAGCGCCAGCAGCCCGACCACCGTCAGCACGGCCCACCGCAGCTCGAACAGGGTGCGCCCGTAGAGCCCGACGGCCTCGCGCGGCGGCACCCGCAGCAGCGCCACCGTGATCAGGCCGGCCACCAGCAGCAGCGACCCGGGGGCCGCGAGCCAGGCGAACCGGAACGTCGTCAGCGGTGACGGGTCACCGGAGGCGGTGACGACGTGCAGTCCGGGCCAGGAGAACGCGAGCGTGCCGGCGTCGAGCAGCCGCTTGACGGCCGGCACCTGGGAGACGGCGAAGACCGCCACGATCGTCGCGTACGGCGCGTACGCCCGCCAGCGCGATCCCGCCGGATCCGGCGCGTCGGGCTCCGACGGCCCTGCGGCGTCAGGCTCCGACAACCCGCCGGCGGCGCGCTCCGGCGGCCCGCCGCCGACCGGCACGGCAACCGTCCGCCGCGCCGCGCCACGGCGGACGACGAGCAGCAGGACGCCCGCCCCCGCGAACGCGGCGGTGATGTCGGCGAGGGCGGCCGTCAGCCAGTTCGCCGTGACGAACTGGGCCACCGCGAACGCGCCGCCGCACGCCAGCGCCGGACGCCACAGCTCGCGTACGCCCCGGCGGCCGTCGGCGACGACGAGCAGGACCAGCGGGACGACGACCGCGACCACCGGGACCTGCCGGCCGGCCATCATGCCCAGTTCCGTGGCGGGCAGCCCGGTCACGCCGGCGAGGGTGGTGATCGGCAGGCCGAGGGGTCCGAAGGCGGCCGGCACCGTGTTGCCGACCAGCGCCACGGCGGCCGCCCGCAGCGGGGTGAAGCCGAGGGCCAGCAGCATGACCGTGGTCACGGCGACCGGCGTGCCCTGCCCGGCCAGGGCCTCGAGCAGCGACCCGAAGCAGAACGCGATCACCAGGGCCTGCACGCGGCGGTCGTCGCTGATCCGGGCGAAGCCCTGCCGCAGCGTGTCGAAGTGCCCCGTGTGCACGGTCAGTCGGTGGATCCAGATCGCCGTGCCGAACGTCCAGACGAGCGGGAAGAGGGCGAAGGTGGCGCCCTGACCGGCGGCCAGCAGCGTCTGCGGCAGCGGCATCCCCCACAGCCACCAGGCCAGCACGACCGCCACGCCTAGCGCGCCGAACGCCGCCACCCAGGCCCGCGTACGCACGACTCCGAGCAGCACGAACAGGGTGAGCAGGGGCAGCGCGGCGCAGGCGGCGCTCAGCGCGAGCGACCCACCGACGGGTTGCAGGGGTTGCTGGTACATCGGGACCGCCTCGGCTGCGCACGCCCCGGGCCCGGGTGGCGTGGAGTACGGCCCATCTCACCGGACGCGGCCGGCGCGCGCCCCTTCCAACGTGCGCAGCCCGGCGGATGCGCCGACCGGCCGGGGGGAGGCGCGCCGGTCAGCCGCCGGCGAGCGCGGCGCGCACCGGGGCGGCCTTCGCGGCGGCCTCGGCGACCTCGGCGTCGGGATCGCTGCCCCACGTGATGCCCCCACCCGCCCACACGTGCACGCGTTCGACGTCCACGGCGGCGGTGCGGATGGTCAGGCCCAGGTCGATGCGGCCCGGGGCGACCCAGCCGAGCGCGCCCATGCTGGCGCCCCGGCCGACCGGCTCCAGCGCGGCGATGCGGTCGAGGGCGGCGAGCTTCGGAGCGCCGGTGACCGAGCCGCCGGGGCAGACCGCGCGCAGCAGGTCCGCCAGGCCGAGCCCGTCGGCGACCGCCGCGGAGACCGTCGACTCCGCCTGCCACAGGTCGCACCACCGGCGTACGGCGAACAGCTCGTCGACGCGCACGCTGCCGGTGCGGGCGACGCGGGCCAGGTCGTTGCGTTCCAGGTCGACGATCATCACGTGCTCGGCGCGTTCCTTGGCCGAGGCGAGCAGCTCGGCGCGGCCGGCGGCGGTGGCCGGCCGGGTGCCCTTGATCGGCCTGGTGATCAACCGCCCGTCGGTCAGCTCCACCAGGGTCTCGGGGCTGGCGCAGCCGATCGCCCAGCCCGCCCCGGCGAGGGTGCCGCCGTAGCGGGCGCCGGGCAGCGCGGCCAGCCGGCTCAGGGCCGGCAGGGGGTCGCCGGTGTAGCGGGCGGCGGCGTGGCCGACGACGTTGACCTGGTAGACGTCGCCGCGGCCGATCGCCGCGCGGACCGCGGTCACGGCGTCGGCGTGTTGGCGGGGCGTCCAGCTCTCCGCGAAGGTGCCGCGCCACCAGGGGGTGGCGGGGGTGGCGGCGCCTGCGCCGGGCGGCGTGCCCGGGCCGTGGCCGTAGACGACCACGGCGACCTCGGGCAGCCCGGTCACGGGGTTGGCGGCGCCGGCCGGCGCGCCGACCAGGGCGGCGCCGGCGGCCGCGGAGACGTAGAGAGCGGCCCCGCACACCCCGGCCGCGTCGTGGTGGCCGGCGGGGCGGGCCAGGTCGTGCAGCGGTAGGCCGTGCGCGGCGAGGAACTGCTCGGCCCGCGCCGCCGGGTCGCCGCCGTCGGCGGGCCGCCACTGCCAGCGGGCCCGCTCGACGAGGGTACGGCGGCAGCCGGCCGGCGCTCCCGGCGCACCGACCGTCAGCCCTGGGAGCGTGTCCACGCCGTCCGGCCCATCTTGCCTCATCCGTTCAGTGGATTTCGGAAAAACGACGCGCATACCTGCTCGATGCCGGCCACTTTCGCTTGGTACTGTGCGTCACTGGTCATGTGAACCATGACACAGTGCCCCCACAGTCCGGAGAACCCGATGTGCCAGCACCAACCCACCTGCCCCTCCGCCGAAGCGACCGACCGGGACGCCGCCCGAGTCCTCGCCTGCTTCCCTGAGCAGGGCTGGAGCCTGCTCTGCAACGGTGTCATCGTCTTCGAGGACACCGGCGAACTCCTCCCCGACGGCAGCAGCATCGCCCCCCACCGCGGCCCCGCCCGACACGCCCTCGTCGCCTGACCCCTGTCACGCTGAGTCACGC
>NZ_WAAS01000165.1:0-14702 GCF_008806585.1 Micromonospora sp. AMSO12t | reverse complement strand
CCCGATCTACCGGCCGGCCGCGCCGTTCGCGTACACCAACAACTACGGCAGCGCGTACGCGATGACGCTGCCCTGCGTGGTGGCCTTCACCATGCTGCGCGAAGAAGGCGACCGCGAGGTTCTGGTTGGCCATGCCGTAGAAGGGGATCTGCACCAGGCAGACCACCGGCACCACGGCCAGCCACTGCCCGGCGGCGGACGTGGCCCGGGCGCAGATCAGCGCGGCGACCACGAACCACGCGAGGAAGCACAGCAGCGCGGGGACGCCGTGGCTGAACAGCACCATCCACAACTGCCCCTGGGTGCCGATCGGCGCCTCGGCGCTGACGGTGTCGACGTTCACCGGCGCGCCGTAGCCGAGCCAGGGCGACTCCCGTACCCGCCGGATCACCTCCACGTAGAGGGAGAGCCGGTCGGTGTTGGTGTCGCTGGACTCGACCCGGTTGCCGATCAGCTGGGTGACCGGGATGAACAGGGTGACGAGGCCACCGGTGACCACCACCCCGACGATCGACGCGGCCACCCGGACGTTACCGCGCAGGGCGGCCCGGACGCCGAGCACCGCCAGCCCGGCGCCGAGGCTGAGGAACATCGCCCGGTTGAGCGTGAGGAAGGCCGGCGCCAACGACAGCGGCAGCGACGCCAGCAGCGCCCAGCGCAGCACGCCGCGCCGGCGCAGCATGGTGAAGGCCACCACGCAGGGCAGCGTCATCGCGTACGCGCTGCCGTAGTTGTTGGTGTACGCGAACGGCGCGGCCGGCCGGTAGATCGGGTTCAACGACCGGGCGCTGTACTCCGCGGTGGTGAGGTGGACCATGTCCTGGATGAACGGGGTGTTGGCCACCCCGCCCGGAAGCAGCACCTCCATCGGGGTGGTCAGCGCGAACCGGGGCGCCAGCACGCCCAGCCAGCCCAGCGCGACCAGCCCGAACCAGAAGGCGCAGAGCGGAACGAGGACGGCGACCTGGTCGGGGCGCTCCCGGGCGATCGCGTAGACGTAGACGCCCACCACGAGCGCGGTGAGGTAGAAGGCGAGCCGCAGGGCGAACGTCAGCACGGAGGCCGGTGTCTGCAACTGGGTGGCGCTGACCACCACGATGGCAAGGAACAGCAGCCAGATCCCGGCGGCCGGGGGCAGCGGCACCCGGCCCCGGATGAACAGCAGTGCGAACAGCAGCGCCCCGAGCAGGGGCCACCCGAGGTAGAACGCGCCGGCCAGCCACCACACGGGCACCAGGCCGAACATCAACGCCAGCGGCCAGAGCGGCAACCGTGGCGGGGGCGGCGGCTGCGGCAGCGGCGCGGCGGCGCCCGGGCCGCCGCCCGGCTCGGTCGTGGCCGGCGCGCGGGTGACCGGCACGGATCAGCCCCGGCCGCAGCGCGTCAACACGAAGCCGAGCGGGGTGACCCCGGCGGCGCGCAGCCGCTCCACGAGGCGGCGCAGGTCGCCCTGCCGGGTCCGGTCCTGTTCGACCACCACGACCGCCGTGCCCTGCCGGGCGACGGCCACCCCGCGCTCGTCGGACTCCGCCGGCGGGGCGTTGAACAGCACCAGGCTGTGGTCGGCGCCCTGCCGCCAGATGCCGAACCGGACGCTGCCCGCGCCCACGGTCACCGGGTCGGTGCTCGACGCCTTGCCGTTCTCGCCGGCCGCCGTCGAGGTGACCCGGGGCAGGGTCAGCGTGGCGTCCGGGTCGGTGGACGGGCGGGCGCCGATGGGGTGCGGCGACGGGCGACGGGCCGCGGCCGGCTCCGTGGTGCCGCCGCTCTTGCCGTCCGTCGTCGAGCCGGCCGGCCGGGGCTTCGGGACGAGCGGGCGGGACGGGTCCGCCGCGGCGGGCAGCCGCTCCCGGTCGGCGAGCACGGTGCTGCGCAGCCGGTCGGCGCGCCCGCTGTCGTCGGCGACGAAGACCTCCCGGCCGACGGCCGCCAGCGCCACCGCCAGCCCGGCGGTGATGGCCGTGGGGTCCTCCTCGCGGGCGGTCAGCAGCGACACCCGGGCGGGCTGGCGCACCCGCTCGGCGATGGCCATCGCCACGTACCGGATGTCGGCGTCGACCGCCTCCTTGCCGCCGCGCCACCGGCGGCTGCGGACCGTGCCGAGCAGCGGGAGCCCGGTGGCGTCCCGGCCGTCGTCGACCGACCGGATCCGCCGGTCCATCGACTCCCAGGCGTACGCCAGCACCACGCCGAGCAGCGTCCCGCCGAGCAGGCCGGCGAGCAGGTAGAGCGGGCCGTTGCCGGCGGTGGAGGCCAGGGCCCGCTCGGCGCTCTGGGTGACCCAGCCGGGGTTGACGTCGACGGCGGCGATCTCGGTGCGGGCGGCGTTGAGCTGGGTGAGCTGGTTGTTGATGCCGGTCAGCTCGGTCACCGCGGCGTCGACGGTGCCCTCGCGGGCGTTGTTGACCCGCTTCTGGAGGGCGGCCTGCTGGGCGGCGACCTTGGCGATGCTCTCGTCGTACGAGCGCAGCATCTCCTCGCGCTGCTTCTCGTACATCGTGCGGCGCACGTCGAGGTAGGCCTGGGCGGCGAGGTTGACGCCCTCGACCGCCTGCTCCGCGGTGGGGGCCTGGTAGACGAAGCGCAGGATCTGCCCGCCGGTGGGCACCTCGACCTCGAGGGCGTCGCGCACCTCGCGCGGGTCCAGGTCTCCCGAGTCGGCCAGCCGCTGCACCACGTCGGTGCCCGTGGCGATGCCGCTCTCCACGTTCATGTTCACCGCCCGGTCGGCGGCGGCGCCGCTGGGCGTGAACGCGTCGGTGACGACGGGACGCACCGCCACGACCGCGCTGGCGGACACGGCGGCCGGTACGAGCACCACGTAGCCGATCGCGGCGAGCAGGCCGATCGCGGCGACGGCCCCGACGAGCCGGATCCGGTGCAGCGGGACGCGCAGCAGGTCGGTCAGCGTGACGGTGCGGCCCGGTGTGCCGCCACCGCTGGCGGGGACGTCCGTGGCCCAGGTACCGGGGGAAGCGTCAGTCATTGAACTTCTTCACCGTCTGTTGTGGATTTCCAGCGACCACGACCCGCGGCGGCACGTCCGTACGGACCACCGTGGCGGCGCCCACGACACTGTCCCGGCCGATCCGGACGCCCTTCATCACCAGGGCGTGCGCCCCGATCCACACGTTGTCCTCGATCATGATCGGGGCGCGGGTGGCCGGGACGGGCGGGTCGTGCCGCTGTTCGGGGGGCAGGTTGTGGAAGTCGTTGTCCAGCAGCTCGCAGTCCGAGAGCAGGCACCGGTCGCCGATGGTGACCGACGTCCAGGTGCCGATCCAGGTGGCGTTCAACAGGCAGTCGGCGCCGACCCGCACCTCGCCGGGACCGGCGAAGCGGACCAGCTTGTTGATCCGGGTGCGGTCACCGATGCTCACCCGTACGCCCCGGCGCAGCCGGATCCGGCCGCGGATCTCCACGCCCCGCCCCAGCGTCAGCCGGGGATAGCGCAGCGTGTACCAGCTGCGCTTGACCGCGAAGACGACCCGTACCGCGAGCCCTCTGCGGTTGCCACCCGCGCCGACCAACGACCCTCCCCACGTCGTGCGGGCCGGCGACGGCTGATCCGTCGCCGGCCCAACGTGAACAATCTACCGATGTTCCGTTACGAACAGTCGACCGTCACTGCACGGAGAAGAAGGTCGACGGCGTTGACCACGTCACGCCGGCGGTCGCCGGGACCACCGTCGCCGTCGTTCCGTCGACCGCCGGGGCGGCCGTCGGGTCGAACGGCACGCTGCGCAGCGTTCCGTCGGTGGCACCGTACACGACCCGGCCGGCAACCCAGGCCATGCCCCGCACGGCCGACCAGGTGACTCCGGTGGTGGGCAGCGTGAACTCGGTGGCGCCGAGGTAGTTGCCGTCGATCTCGAAGTAGCGGTAGTAGAGGCCGCTGGCGCCCGAGCGGGTGTAGTAGAGGCGCCCGTCGAGGTAGAACGCGCCGGTCATCAGCGCCGGGTTGAACCAGTCGTTGTAGCCGGACGCCTCCCACGGGGCGCCGATCGCGCCGCCGTTGAACAGCGAGATGTCGATCCGGCTGCCCGTGGGGGTGCCGGCGACGGTGTGCGACCAGTAGATCCGGTCGTCCACCCGCCAGGTCGCGCCGGCCGCCGTGTAGTTGGGCTGGCTGACCGTCGTCGGGGTGCCCAGGCTGGCCCCGTCGAACGGCACCTTGGCCAGCTCGCCCGCGCCGGTGCCGACGTAGAGGTTGCCGGTGGTCGCGGTCGGCGCGTTCTTCGGGGTGATGGTGCGCCCGCCGGTCAGCGGGAACATCCCGAGCCGGCCGTGGTACTCGTTGCCCATGCCGTCGGAGTTGTGGCCGAAGTAGAGGCCGTCGCTGCCGCGCCAGAGCACCGGCACGGAAGAGCCCCAGTTGCTGGTGCCGGCCGGCATCGACGCGCTGCCGCTGCGGCGGGGGTTCCAGTTGACCGGCATGCCGGTGGCCGGGGTGACCGCGGCGATGCCGAGCCGGTCGATCGCGCCCTTGCCGGCGGTGTCGCTGGCGTTCGGGTTGTTCAGCCAGCGGAAGTGCCCACCGAGGTAGATGACGTTGTCGGCGACCTCGACGGAGGTGATGGTGTCGTTGCCGGTGTAGTCCACCCAGGTGCCGAGCTGCCCGGTGCCCCGGGCGGCGGTCTCGAAGCGCACCAGCGCGTCGCAGTACGCGGCCGGCCAGCCCGAGCCGCCGTTGGTGCCGACGACGAACCAGCTGCCGTCGCCGCCGAACTTGACGTCCTGCACGTAGTGCACGAAGGTCGCCGGCGACGCGCACGGCGGCACGAACTTCTCCGTGCTCCAGTCGAGCACCGCCGGGGTGCCGGTGAGGTCGACCAGCGCCATCTGGTTGCGCGGCAGGTCGTTGACGAGCGTGAAGTTGCCGCCGACGGCCAGGGTGCCGCCGTCCGGGGCGACGTCGATCGTCCACACGTACGAGGTGGTCCCGTGACGCCCGACGGTCGCGTCGACGTTGAAGGTCGGGTCGATCGCGCCGGTCGTGGCGTTGAGCCGGCCGAGCCCGGCGTGCGCGGTGCCGTTGAGCCAGTTGAACGCCCCGGCCACGTAGAGCCAGTTGCCGTGCAGCGCCAGGTCGCGGACGGTGCCGCCGTCGGAGCGGCCGACCCAGCTGTCGACGATCGCGCCCGTGGCGGGGTTGAGCGCCACCAGGTTCTTACGCGAGACGCCGTTGACGTTCTTGAAGGTGCCGCCGACGATCAGCGTGCCGCCGGGCCCGGCGACAAGCGTGTTGACCGCGCCGTCCAGCACCGGCAGGAAGCTGGTCGAGATCGTGCCGGTGGCCCGGTCGTACGCGAAGAGGTAACGCTGGGTGGTCCACGCCGCGCTGGCGGTCTGCCGGATCTGGGTGAAGCTGCCGCCGACGAACACCGTAGAGCCGACCTGCGCGAAGGCGCGGGTCTCGCCGTCCCTGGCGTGCGGTGTGGCGTCGGCCGGGTTGGCCGAGACCAGGGTCGCGGGTTCGGGCGCCGGCACCAGGGCGGCGGAGGTCCCGGTGGGGACGGCCAGCACGGCGGCGGCGGTCACGAGTGCGACCACCCCCGCCCGGGTGCGGAGTCCGGCGGATCGCCGAGAGAGCGGGATGTCGGGCACGCTACGCCTCCATGTCGGGAGAGAACCCGCGTAGCGTGCCTGGTCGACCCAGGCCGGCGATATCCGCCGATTGGGCGGTCACTGCATCAGCAACATGACACCGCACACAGGGAGTCGGATGTCCGACTCGCCCGTATCACTCTGGGTCGAAGTGTGAACGCGCCGTGTCAGCGGGCGCCCCCGGTGGGCTGCCGCAGGTAGCTGTCGCGGCCGGCGCGGGCGAACCCCGCCACCGACGCGGCGTCGTGGTTCATGGTCATGTCACAGGTGTCCGACCGGCGGGTCATCCCCGGGGAGTTGAAGTAGATCGCCGCCTTGATCTTCGGGTGCGCCTTCAGCGCCGCCGGGAACTCCTCGAACCAGCGCCGCTTCGCGTCCGGGTCGGCCGCGTCGAAGTTGGTGCCGAACTCGGCGAGCATCCGCGGCTTGCCGACCCCGAGACGGTTCTCGTCCAGCCAGCGGTAGAAGCCGCCGATGGTGGTGGCCGGGCTCTTCCAGACCTTGCTGCCGTTGCAGACGTGGAAGTTGTAGGGGTCGTAGCCCACCCAGTCGACGTACCGGTCACCGGGATAGAGGCCGGCGTAGCGGTCGTAGTGGCCCGACCAGCCCATCATCGTCCACACCCACACCGCGTTGTCGGCGCCCGCCTTGGCGAACCGGTCGTGCACGTGCCGCCAGGCGCGGACGAAGTCGGCGTCGCTGCCCTTGGCCGGCTCGTCCTCCGGCTCGTGGTCGAAGCCCATGAACACCGGCACGCCGGTGTCGCGGATCCGGCCGGCGACCGCGTCGATGGTGGCGTCGTACCGGCCACTGTAGACGTCCTGCCAGGTCAGCACCGTGCCGGAGGAGAAGATCCGCGACTCCCAGGCGAAGAACATCAGCCGACCCTCGCGCATCTGCTGCCGCTGGTAGGCGTCGGGGAAGGCGCCGTTGCTGCCGGCGTTGGAGAAGTCGTGGTAGCGGTGCACGAGGTCGAACTTGCGCCCGACCTGCGCCTCGACATCGGCGACCGCGGCGCCGTGGTCCCAGCCGTCACCGGCGTTCGACGGGGAGTACATCCCCCACCAGGCGCCGCAGGAGGGCACCAGCCTGCTCGACACCGCGCCGCACCGGTCCGTACCGGCCGACGGGCTCGCCGACGGGCTCGGGGTGGCGCGGGTGGGGCTGGCGCTGGGCGTCGGCCGCGGCGCGGGGCTCGGCGCGACCGTCCGGCTCGGCGACGGCGCGGCGCTGGTCACCACGGGCGTGGGCCGGGCGCCGACGTCGTAGCGGATCTCCAGGCGCGGGCGCAGGTCGGGATTGCGGTTCTCCGTCGACGCCCAGTAGATCCTGGTCTCCAGACCCGTCTGCGCGAGCGAGACCGTCCAGGTGCCGTTGCCCTTCACCAGGGCCGAGACGTCCCACTCGTTGAAGCCCTTCGCCACCCCGGAGACGGTGTCGAGGACCGCCCCCGGCAGCGCCGGCGTCGGCCGCGCCGCCCGGGCGTCCACAGCGGAGGCGTGCGCGGTCACCGTCGCCGGGAACTCCTGCCACGCGTGCACCCGCAGGGTGGCCCGCACGTTGACCGCCGCCGCCGGCAGGGTGGTCACGGCGAACTGGACGACGGCCTCCCGGCCGCCCCGGGGGTTGCCGTCGCAGCGGACCGCGCAGGTCGCCAGCGTCGTCTTCGCCCCGTTGTCGCCGTCCTGCGACACCATCGTCGCCGTGGTGTCGGCGGTCGCCGGAATCGACAGGTCGTCGGCGGCCAGCAGCGGCATCGTGGTGGCCACGATGCCGGCCACCACGGTGGCGCCGGCCACGCCGAGGACGACGGCCTTGCGCCGAGGGCCGGGGTGCCGGGTGAGGCGGTGCAGTCCGTGCCTGCTCAAGGAGTACTCCCTGTGTGTCGGACGGTGACGGTCAGCAGCGTAACCACGGCCACGGCGTGACGTGGGGACGACAGCCGGACCTAAGCGCGTCTTAACCGTCGCCTAAGGATGCCCTGGACGACCACAGGGGACACTCCCGCCCCCGCGCCGGCGGTCAGGCGGCGCGGGCGGCGGCCAGCGCGGCGGCCATCGCCGCCCGGGGCGCGGCGACGCCCGTGAAGTGCTCGAACTGGCCCACCGCCTGGGCCAGGAGCAGGTCGAGGCCGGACACGATCCGGCAGCCGGCCGCCTCGGCCGACGCGGCCAGCGGCGTCGGCCACGGGTCGTAGAGCGCGTCGAAGAGCACCGTGCCGGGCCGCCAGCCCGCCGCGACGGCCAGCGGGTCGGCGACTCCCTTCGGCACGGTCGAGATCACCACGTCGGCGCCGAGGTGGGTCGCCGCGTCGTCGTCCCAGGCCGCCGCGCGCATCGGCACGTCGACGGCGCGGGCCACCGGGCGCAGCTCCTCGACCGCCGCCGGGCGACGGGCCACCACGGTCACCGCGCCGGCGCCGAGCCGCCCCGCCGCGGCCACCGCCGCGCGGGCGGTGCCGCCCGCGCCCAGCACCGTCACCGTCGCGCCAGAACGCACCCCGGCGTCGGTGAGCACCTCGACCATGCCGACCACGTCGGTGTTGTCGGCGTACCAGGAGCCGTCCGGTCGGCGTACCAGCGTGTTGGCGGCGCCGACGGCGGCGGCCACCGGCGAGACCTCGGCGGCCACCGCGAGCGCCGCCTCCTTGCCCGGCATGGTCACCGACAGCCCGGCCCACTCCGGGCCCAGGCCGGCGACCACGTCCGGCAGCTCCGCCGCCGCGCACTCGATCCGGGTGTACGACCACCCGGTCAACCCCGCCGCCGCGTAGCCGGCGTTGTGGATCACCGGCGAGAGGGAGTGCGCGATCGGCGTGCCGAGCACCCCCGCCCGCCGTGCGGCCGTCATCAGATGACGCCGTTCTCCCGGGCCTTCGCCTCGTTCTTCAGCTGCTCGTCGTAGGTCTCGGCGAACTCCGTGGTCCCCTTCTTGTCGACCGCCACGAACCAGAGCCACTTCCCCACGGGCGGGTCCATGGCTCCCGCCATGGCTTCCTTGCCCGGGTTGTTGATCGGTGTGGGGATCATTCCCCGCAGCTTGCGGCTGTACGGGTTCTTCGTGTCGAGGAGTTCTTCCTTGGTCATCTCGGCGGAGGTCTTGGTCTTCTGCCCGGTCAGCTCCAGGTAGTAGTTGACCGTGACGTCCATCTCCAGGCAGTTGCACGGGAACTCGCCGTAGGCCCGGTTGTAGGCGACCCGGGCGACCTTGCCCAGGTCCTCCTTGCGGCCTGCCTCGGCCTGCGCCAGCGACGCCACGATCAGCGCCTCGTACGGGCTGATCTTGCGCTCCTTCTGCACCCGGTCGGCGAACTCCATCTCACCGGCCACGCTGAGGAAGTTCTCCACCATCAGCTCGATGATGGTCTCGGCGGTCGCCTTCGGCGGGATCTCGTAGGTGTCCGGGTAGAGGAAGCCCTCGATCGACGGCTTGACCTTCTTGTTGTCGGTGCGCTTGAACCACCAGTCCGGCACGCCCCGCGCGAGCGGATCCTTCGCCGCCGCCTCGAAGTCCTTCACCGGGATCTTGGTTTCCTTGGAGAGCAACTGGTAGATGTTCTTCGCCGTCCGGCCCTCCGGGATGGTGACCCCGTTGACGATCCGGTTCTTCGAGTCGAGCATCGCGGTGACCGCGCTCTCGCCGCTCATCTGCTTGCGCAACTTGTACGTGCCCGGCTGGATGTTCTTGCTGCGGGCGTTGCCCTCGGCGGCCTCGATGAACGCCTTGGCGCTCTTCACCACGTCGGCGGCGACCAGCGCGTTGGCCATGTCGGCGATCAGCGCGCCCTGCTTGATCTCGACCGTCACCTCACCGGTGCCCGCGCCGTCGTAGTCGGGGGTCACGAAGTAGCTCTGGACGCGGTCGAAGCCGTAGAAGGCACCGCCGCCGATGCCGCCCAGCAGGACGATGGCGAGCAGCAGGGCCAGGACCGTCTTGCCCCGCCCGCCACCGCCGCCGGAGCCGTCCTTGCCCTTGCGCTTGCGCACCGCGCCGCGCCGGTGCTTGCCCTTCTCCCCCCGGTCCTGCTCGTCGAACCCGAGGTCAAGATCGTCCATCATCGCGTCCGCCTCCGCTGCGCGTCCAGCCAGCTCTGCAGAATCTCCACCGCGGCAGCCTGGTCGACCACCGCTCGTTGCCGTTTTCCTCGGACCCCACGCTCGGCAAGCCTACGAGACGCCACGACCGTGGACATCCTCTCGTCGGTGAGCGCCACCGGAACGGGCGCTATTACATCAGCCAGTCGGCCAGCGTACGCCTTCACGTGTACGGCGGCGGGACCGTGCTTGCCGGCGAGATTGACCGGAAGGCCGACGACTATCTCCACCGCCTCGTGCTCGGCCACCAGCGCGGCGAGCGCGACGATGTCGGCCGGCACCGCGTCCGGGGCGGCGGTGAGGTCGCGGGCGAGGGTCACCAGCGGGGTGGCCAGCACGCCGTGCGGATCCGAGCGGGAGACCCCCACCCGGACCTGCCCGACGTCCACCCCGAGCCGGACACCCCGGGACAACTCACTCACGGTCGGTGACTCCCCCTGAAACGGCGAACCAGGGCGGACCACGCGGGTCCGCCCTGGCCGCTACGAGCACGTATCACGCGTCGGCGATCGCCTTCTCGACCGTGCGGAGCAGGTTCGGCGCCTCGGCGGCCGGCAGGCCGCCGCCCTGGGCCAGGTCGGGGCTGCCGCCGCCGCGCCCGGAGAAGGCCGCCTTGACCAGGTCCGACGCGGCCAGGCCCCGGCTGCGCGCCGCCGGGTTCACCGCGACGACCAGCGACGCCTTGCCGTTGGCCCGGGCCGCCACCGCGACGACCGCCGGCCGCGCCGGGTCGATCTTGCCCCGGACCTCCTGGGCGAGGGTACGCACGTCGTTGCCGGCCGCGCCCTCCGGCGCCTCGGTGCCCACGTACGCGACCCCGCCCACGTCCTTCGCCTGCGCCGCGAGCGCCGCCGCGCCACCGAGCACCAGCTGGGCCCGCAGCTTCTCCAGCTCCTTCTCGGCGTCGCGCAGCTGCGTCACGGTCTGCTCGACCCGGTCGGCGACCTGGTCGTTGGGCACCCGGTACAGCTCGGCGAGGCGGGAGACCAGCAGGTGCTCCCGGGCCAGGAAGTTGAAGGCGTCCATGCCGACCAGGGCCTCGACGCGGCGCACCCCGGAGCCGATCGACGACTCGTTGAGGATCTTCACCAGGCCGAGCTGGCCGGAACGGGAGACGTGGGTGCCGCCGCACAGCTCGCGGGCGTAGTCGCCGACCTCGACGACCCGCACCTCCTCGCCGTACTTCTCGCCGAAGAGCGCCATCGCGCCGATGCGCCGCGCCTCCTCCAGCGAGGTGATGAAGGCGTGCACCTCCAGGTCGGCCAGGAGCACCTCGTTGACCTGCTGCTCGACGTCGCGCAGCACGCTCGGCGCCACCCCCGTGGGGGTGTTGAAGTCGAAGCGCAGCCGGCCCGGGGCGTTCAGCGAACCGGCCTGGGTGGCGGACTCGCCGAGGAAGTTGCGCATCGTCTGGTGCACCAGGTGCGTCGCCGTGTGCGACCGGGAGATCGCCCGCCGGCGGGTGGTGTCGATCTCGGCGTAGCCGGTCTCCCCCGCCCGCACCTCGCCCCGCAGTACCCGGGCGCGGTGCACGATCAGGCCGGGCACCGGCTGCTGCACGTCGAGCACCTCGACCTGGCCGCCACCGACGGTGATCATGCCGAGGTCGGGCTGCTGCCCGCCGCCCTCGGCGTAGAACGGGGTGGCGTCGAGCACCAGCTCGATCGTGTCGCCCTCGACCGCCGCCTGGCGGGGGCCGTCGACGCCGAGCACCGCCCGCACCGTCGACTCCCGGGACACCTCGCCGTAGCCGGTGAACCGCACCGGGCCGCCCGAGTCGAGCACCGACCGGTACGCCGACAGGTCGGTGTGCCCGGTCTTGCGCGCCTGGGCGTCGGCCTTGGCGCGCGCCCGCTGGTCGGCCATCAGCCGGCGGAAGCCCTCCGCGTCGACCGCCAGGCCCTGCTCGGCCGCGATCTCCAGCGTCAGGTCGATCGGGAAGCCGTACGTGTCGTGCAGCTGGAACGCCTTCTCACCCGACAGCGCCGGCTTGCCGGCGGTGCGGGTCTCCGCGATGGCCGTGTCCAGGATCGTGGTGCCGGCCCGCAGGGTGGACAGGAAGGCGTCCTCCTCCGCGTACGCGTAGTCGGCGATCCGGTCGAAGTCGGCGGCCAGCTCCGGGTACGACGGGGCCATGCAGTCCCGGGCCACCGGCAGCAGCTCGGGCAGCGCCCGCTCCTGCCAGCCCAGCAGCCGCACCGACCGGATCGCCCGGCGCATGATGCGGCGCAGCACGTAGCCGCGCCCCTCGTTGCTCGGGGTGACCCCGTCGCCGATCAGCATCAGCGCCGTACGCACGTGGTCGGCGATCACCCGCAGCCGCACGTCGTCCGGGTGCGACTCGCTGGCGACGTGGCCGGAGTGTGCGCCGTAGCGCTTGCCGGTCAGCTCGGCGGCCCGGTCGAGGATCGGCCGGACCTCGTCGATCTCGTAGAGGTTGTCGACGCCCTGGAGGATGGAGGCCATCCGCTCCAGGCCCATGCCGGTGTCGATGTTCTTCGCCGGCAGGTCACCGAGGATCGGGTAGTCCTCCTTGCCGGTGCCCGGGCCGCGCTCGAACTGCATGAAGACGAGGTTCCAGAACTCCATGTAGCGGTCCTCGTCGACCGCCGGGCCACCCTCGCGGCCGTACTCCGGGCCTCGGTCGTAGAACAGCTCGGAGCACGGGCCGCACGGCCCGGGGATGCCCATCGACCAGAAGTTGTCCGCCTTGCCCCGGCGCACGATCCGCTCGGTCGGCACCCCGACCGAGCGCCAGATCTCGAACGCCTCGTCGTCGTCGAGGTAGACCGTCGGCCAGATCCGCTCCGGGTCCAGGCCGAACCCGCCCTGCTCCTGGGACTTGGTGACCAGGTCCCAGGCGAGCGGGATCGCCCCGTCCTTGAAGTAGTCACCGAAGGAGAAGTTGCCGTTCATCTGGAAGAACGTGCCGTGCCGGCTGGTCTTGCCGACCTCGTCGATGTCGGGCGTACGGATGCACTTCTGCACGCTGACCGCCCGCCGGTACGGCGGGGTCTGCTGCCCCAGGAAGTAGGGCACGAACTGCACCATGCCGGCGTTGACGAACAGCAGGTTCGGGTCGCTGATGGCGGGCAGCGGAGCGGACGGCACCACGGTGTGGCCGTTCGCCTCGAAGTGGGCGAGGTACCGCCGCTTGATCTCCGCCGTCTTCATCGCTGGTGTTCCTCCGGAAAGATCTCTCGGTCGCCGATGCGCGGGTCGTCCCGCAGCTCGGCGAACTGGTCGTCGAACGCCTCGCCCTGGGCGAACGCCTCGTGGATCTCCTGCTCGCGCTCGGCCATCGCGATCCGGACGTCCTCCACGAAGCTACGCAGCGACTCCGCCAGCCCGCCAGCGGATTCGGTCACCGTGCTGGCGATGCCGGCCGGGGTGTACGCCTGTGCGGTGCGGGTGGCCTTGCGGACCACCACCACGCCGACGGCCAGCCCGATGCCGAGCCAGAACAACCGCCTCATCTCCGAAGCTCCTCCTGGTCGTGCCGGATCA
The DNA here is from genome assembly GCF_008806585.1 of Micromonospora sp. AMSO12t. Classification (NCBI taxonomy): domain Bacteria; kingdom Bacillati; phylum Actinomycetota; class Actinomycetes; order Micromonosporales; family Micromonosporaceae; genus Micromonospora; species Micromonospora sp. AMSO12t. The sequence continues at coordinate 1,494 of NZ_WAAS01000165.1, read as the reverse complement.
GCGGTTGCCGCGCTTGGCGGCCCGCCGCTGCTGCTTGATGGTGTCGCGCACCTCGCGCTCGGTCTCGGCGTGCCGCCGGGCGGAGGCGGCCTTGCGTACGCCGTAGCCGAAGGCGGCCACCTTGACCAACGGGTTGGCGGCGGCGGCGGAGACGACAGTCGCCAGGTTCGCGACGTTGGCGGTGACGTTCTGCGCGTGGCTGGTCATGGTGTCGACCTTGGCGAGCTGGAGGTTGACCCCGTCGAGGGAGGTCTGCACCTGCTCCAGGGCGGTGTTGACGTTCTTCACCGTGGTGTTCACGTCGCCCAGCAGCGGCGCGGTCCGGTCGTTCAGGTCGTTGATCATCCGGGTGGTGGCGTCCACGGTGTGCCGCAGCCGCAGGATGGGCAGCGTCAGGATCAGCACCAGCATCGCGAACGCGATCGCCGCGATCAGCGCCGCGACCTCGAAAAAGCCCACGCCTGTCCTCCTCAAGCAGAGTTCCGGGAACCCGACGCCCCCGGAACGCGCGACCGTCCTGCCCACACCGCCGCCCGGCACCCGCGAGGGGCCGGCGGGGGCTGGCGGTCCGCCAGCCCCAGACCCTACCGTCCGTGATGGAAACCGGCTCAGGACGGTGAGGGTGTCGGCGTCGCGAGCGGATCCTCGCTGACCGTCGGGAAGGGATCCTCCCCGGTGAGTGACGGGTCGGTGGTGGGCTGGGGCCGGGTCCGCTCGTCGTCGATCGCGTTGCGGACCTTCACCGACACCAACGAGCCGGAGCACTGCTCCGCAGCGGTCGCCGGTTCGGGCGACGGCACGACCGCCGGTTCCCCGTCCACCGGCGGCGGCACGCAGGCGGGCTCGCGTACCCACAGGTCGAGGGTCAACTCGTCCCGGCGCCAGCACGTGTAGCTCCCCTTCGCGGGTTGCTCGGGGCAGCGGCTCACCTTCCACGGCTGCCAGCCGTCGTCGGCCAGCGCCCGCTCGTAGACCTGTGCCGTCTCCGCCGGCGGCCGCTCGGAGGTGGCCGTGCGTTCGCGGAGCCGGCAGTCGAGCAGGCACCATCGGCTGCCGCTGACGTCGTCGACGGTCTGCGCCGCCGCCCAGCCCGGCACGTCCAGCTCGTCGAGGGTGTCGAAGACCGGATCGCGGCTGAGCGTACGGATGCCGAAGTAGAGCGGGACCGCGCCGAGCAGCACCACGCTGACCAGGGCGAGGATACCCATCCGCAGCCGCCGCCGCTCACGCATCCGGCGGCGCAGCTCGGACCGCGCGCCGCGCAGCCCGCCGGGGCCGGCCGCGTCGTCGTCCGGCGACTCCGGCTCCGCGGGTCGGCGCAGCGCCGGTCCGTCCGCCGGCTCGACGGGTGGTACGACAGCCGCGGCGGCCCGCGCCACCACCGGCTCGCCTGCGGCCCCCGGCGGTGGCACCGGCGCAACTCCGGACGGCTCGGGCCGCCCCGGCTCGCGGTGCGGCGGGATCGCCCGACCGGCGGCGCGGTCCTCGGGCCCG
>NZ_WAAS01000164.1:0-14758 GCF_008806585.1 Micromonospora sp. AMSO12t | reverse complement strand
AGCCGAGGAGGCCGGCGTCGCGGGCGGCGCGGAGCGAGGGCTTGATGCGGTGGGTGGGGCCGACCTCGCCGGCCACCGCGTCGAGGGTCTTGAGGCCCTCGCCGGTGTTGAAGACGACGGTCTCGGCGGTCGGGTCGAGGCGGCCGGACTCGACCAGCTTGCGCAGCACGGCCACGGTCACCCCGCCGGCCGTCTCGGCGAAGACGCCGGTGGTCCGGGCCAACAGCCGGATGCCGGCGCGGATCTCGTCGTCGTCGACGTACTCCATCCAGCCCCCGGTGCGCCGCACCGCCTCCAGCGCGTAGATGCCGGCGGCCGGGTCGCCGATGTTGAGGGACTTGGCGATGCCGGTCGGCTTGACGGGCGTGATGGTGTCGGTGTCGGCGTGTAGGGCGGTGGCGATGGGGTTGCAGCCGGCCGACTGCGCGCCGAACACCTTCCAGCCGCCGGCCGGCGCCTCGACCAGGCCGATCTCGACCAGCTCGGCGAACGCCTTGTCGATCTTGGTGAGCAGCTCGCCGGAGGCCATCGGGATCACCACCTGCGCGGGGATCCGCCAGCCGAGCTGCTCGGCGACCTCGTAGCCGAGCGTCTTCGAGCCCTCGGCGTAGTAGGGGCGCACGTTGACGTTGACGAACGCGGTGTCCTCGAACTCGTCCGTCTCCACCAACTCGCCGCAGAGCCGGTTCACGTCGTCGTACGAGCCGTCGATGGCGACCAGCTCGCCGCCGTAGACGGCGGTGGTGATGACCTTGCCCTGCTCCAGGTCGCCGGGGATGAAGACCACCGACGGCGCGCCGGCCCGGGCCGCGTGCGCGGCGACCGAGTTGGCCAGGTTTCCGGTGGAGGCGCAGGCGTAGCGGCTGAAGCCGAGCGCGTGGGCGGCGGTCAGCGCCACCGAGACGACCCGGTCCTTGAACGAGTGGGTCGGGTTGGCGCTGTCGTCCTTGACCCAGAGCGGGGCGGTGATGCCCAGCTCGGCGGCGAGGTGCGGGGCGGCCACCAACGGGGTGAAGCCGGGGTCGAGGGTGACCCGGGTGGCCGGGTCCTGGCCGGCGGGCAGCAGCGCCGCGTACCGCCAGATGTTCTGCGGGCCCGCCTCGATCTGCTCCCGGGTGACCGTCGCGAGCGCGGCGACGTCGTAGTCGACCTCCAGCGGGCCGAAACACTCGTAGCAGGCGTGCTGGGCGGCGAGCGGGTAGCGCGCCGAACAGGCGCGGCAGACCAGGGCGCGGGCGGGGCTGGCGGTGGTGTCGATGCCGGAGGGGGCGAACGTCGACGTCATGTCGCGGGTCCTCTCATCTTTCCCCGCATCGCACCCTGCGGCGGGGACGGAATTGGCACCTGCCCCGCCGGTCGCTCTGCGATGAGCGCGCGGGGTGGTTGCCGGGGCGTCGTCGGGCCGTATCCCTCAGCCCCTCTGGATGAGGTATGCAGTTGTGCCGTCGAGTCTAAGCACCGACGCCGCCCGGATCGACGCGAGATCCCACGCTGTGAGCGATCCCGCAGCCGTCGTCGGGCGACCGGGGGGCCTTCCTCGACGGTACGGATTCAGGCGGTCACCGAGCGGGAATCTGCGGGGCGTCGGGCCCGCAACGCGGTGTCGACCGCCCACGCGCCGGGGCCGAACACGGCGATCAGCAGGAACGACCAGCAGAACAGAACGGCCAGCTCACCGCCGTTGCGCAGCGGGAGCAGCGCGTCGGGCTGGTGCACCACGAAGTACGCGTAGGCCATCGAGCCGGACGCCAGCAGGGCCGCCGCGCGGGTCAACAGCCCGACGAGCACCAGCCCGCCGCAGACCGCCTGGATCAGCGCGGCCCACCACCCCGGCCACTCGCCGAGCGGAACCGCCTCGCCGGTGCCCCGGCTGCCACCGAGGACCCCGAGCAGCGAGGCCAGGCCATGGCACAGGAAGAGCAGGCCGACGACGGCACGGAACAGGGACAGGGCCGGGCCGCCGATCCGGTCAGCGAGCATCAGGGCACCTCCGGTCAGAATGAGGGGACGACACCAGAATGCCGCCGGACATTTGAGGATGTCGATTGGTTCCCCCTCTGTGGGAACGCTCCCATCGGCGGCGGCGAACCGTTCACGAGGGCGTTGGCGCGGGCCCGTTACGGTTCGGGCACATCGACGGAAAGGAACGCGCGATGCGTCGCAAGCTCATCCCGGTGGTGGCGCTCTCCATGGCCTGCCTGCTGGCGTTCACCACCGCCTGCTCCACCGGCAGCCGCAAGAAGCGGAACCGGTCCGCCGACCGGACCGCCGGCACCGCCGCGAAGCGGGACGACGTCGACGCCACCCCGGCGACCACCCGGGCGACCCCCACCCCGCGCCGCACCGGCGACCAGCTCACCTGCCTGGAACTGCGCGACACCCGCATCGGCAGCCGGAAGGTCCGCTACCGCGGGTACGCCGCCCCGCTCCGCCTCTCCAACGGCCGGTGGGCCGACCGGGACGGCACGACGGTGGAGTTGCAGCGGCCGTGCGGCATCGGCGACCTCGACGGCGACGGCGCGGGCGACGCGATCGGCGTGGTCATGCTCGACGGCGGCGGCACCGGCCGCTTCTTCACCCTCGCCGCCTGGCGCAACGTCAGGGGCGAGCCGGACTACCAGGCCCAGGTCGACCTCGGCGACCGTACGCCGGTGGAGAGCGTCAGCGTGCGCGACGGCAGGGCGACGGTGGTCTACCTGACCCGACCGGCGGGCGGCCCGATGGCGGAGCTGAGCATCCGGCGCACCGTCGTCTACCAGCTCAGGGGCGCGGCGCTGGCCGAGCTGAGCCACACCGACGCCCGGGTGACCGACGCGTCCGGCGGCGGGGACACCGCCGACTCGGGCACCGCGCCGGACTCCCCCGACTCCCCCACCCGCAAGCGCAGGCCCCGTTCCCGCTGACGTCCCCGCGACCGGGCCGCCTCAGTCGGGGACCGGTCGGTGGGTCGGCGGCCTCGGTAGCCGTATGGATCCGGTGGCCGTGCAGCCCTGCTGACTCACCTCGCCGAGGCAGCCCCACCCTGAGGTCGGGACGCGCTCGAAGTACTGCACGGGCTGCGACGGAACGGCCTCGGTGGTGAACGTGCCGGCACCGCTCGGGATGCGTTGCTCGTGGGAACCGGTCGTGTCGGTGTACGAGGCGACGATGTGCCACTGGCAGGTGTGGGTCGTCACCTCCGGCTGGACCCGGAACGCCATGTTCGACTGGCCGTTGCCCAGTTCGACGACGTTGCGGCGGAAGTACAGCTGACCTTCCTTCGGCTCGCCCTCGTCCAGGACGTACGGGCCGTGCGGTTTGTCCGTCGGCCCGCCGGTCAGGTCCCACAGCAGGCCCTGCCGGGACTCGGCACCCCCCGGGGGGATGGTGACGACGGTCTGCGCCGTGGGTGCGTGGCACGAGTCCTTGACGGCGACCATGTTGTTGATCGTGAGTCCGGCGACGCGATCGCTGTTCAGGTTCAGGTCGAACGTCTGGGCACCGCCGCGATTCTCGTTGCCGTCCTCGAAGGGCGCCACGTAGGACGCAATCTCGACGACCCGGCCGCCGAGCGGCTTCATGAACTCCCACACCCGCGACGCATCACCGTTCAGGGCGGTGAGGGTGGTCTGCTCGCCCTCGGTCAGCGGCCGGTCGAGCAGCACGCGGAAGGCCTCGGGGAGGTCCCGGTCGTAGTCCAGGGGCGTGACGGTGGACACGAACGCGGGCTGCTCACGGTCGACCGCTTCCTGAGCCTGCTTGTCCGAGCGGGCCCGCTCGGTGGCCGTCGACCGGTCCAGGAGGAAGTTGGCCTGGTAGGCGAACAGCGCGCCGACCACGACGACGACGGCGGCGACGGTCGCGTACACCGCGCGCTGCTTCGGCGGGAGCCCGCGAAACCCGGGCAGGCGTTCATCGGCCAGCACGGCCCAGGCTTTCGACCTGGACGACGGCTCGGACGGCTGCTCCGGTGGTGGCACGGGCGGGGAAGCGGACGGCGGCTCAGCCGGTGGCCCGGGCGGAGACGTGGACGGCGGCTCAGCCGGTGGCCCGGGCGGAGACGTGGACGGCGGCTCAGCCGGTGGCACGGGCAGAGACGTGGACGAGGGCTCGGTCGGCGGCTCGGGTGGCGGCCCGGCGGGCGGAGTGGCCATACCCGATTCTCACTCACAGGCGCCATGCCATCACAGAATGCGCCCGGGGCGGTGTCGAGTCAGGAGCTTCGCCCCGGGTGGCGCGGGCCGGGTGATGTCGTAGGCGATTCAGCTCGACAGGCACCGCCCGGGTGCCCCGGCCCGCCGGCCCCGCAGGTGAGGCAGCTCGACAGCGCCACCGGATCCCCACGGGCGGGTGTCAGAGGATCGGCGGCGCACCGGCCGGTGCGATGATCGGGCGATGGCCCTCCCCGCACCCCGACCCGCACGCCGCCCTACGGTCCGACTCGGGGGCCGACCCGCGGGCGGACTCGCACCGCGTCCTCGCGACGGCATTGCAGGTCCGGCACGGGCGGTCGGGCTCGCGATCGGCGGCCTCGTCCTGCTCGGTGCCTGTGCGCCGGCGATCGACCCGCCGTCGGCTGACCTGCCGCCGGCCGGCCTGCCGCCAGCCGGATCAGCGCCGACCACGATGCCCGGCACGATGCCGACGGCGACCGCGTCGGCGACGGCGTTCTGGGCCACTCCCACGACCGAGTGCCCGGCCGCCGGCGTCCGGATCAGTTCGCCGGGCAGCAGCGCCGCGATGGGCCTGCGTGCGCTCGGTCTGGAACTGGTCAACTGCGGCACGAAGCCCTACCGGCTCAACGGCTACCCGGTGCTGCGCCTGTTCGACGGCGACGGCGACACCATCCCGGTCCGGGTGGTCCACGGGGCCAGGGAGATCACCTCGGGCTTCGACGACCCGCCCCGGCCACTGACCCTGCAGCCCGGCGAGCGGGCCGGCGCCGCTGTGCTCTGGCGCAATCTGGTCACCGATCCGACGGTCGTCGCCACCGATGGCGAGCGCCTGGAGGTCGCGCCCGAAGTGGGCGGGGCCGCGCAGGTCGTCGGCCTGGACGGGCCCGTCGACCTCGGCAACACGGGCCGGATCGGCGTCAGCGCCTGGAAGAAGGCGACCGACCCGGCACCGACGCCGGCCCGGCCGGGCAGACCGGTGCCGAGCAGGTCGGCGCCGAGCAGCCCCCGGCCGCTGCCGTGAGGCGCCCGGCGTCTCAGCTGGTGACGTCCTTGCGGGTGAAGCGCCAGAACGCCAGGCCCCAGAACAGCGTCGCGTAGCTGATCGCCGAGATCGCCCCGCGTACCACGTCGTCGGTCTGCACCGGCGTCGACAGCAGCCCCAGCCAGGCGGTGCTGTAGTGCGTCGGCAGGAACGCGCGCAGCGCGCCCAGGGCAGTGATCTGGTCGAGGATGCTGGAGAGGATCCAGAGCAGCACCGCGCCGCCGACCGCGCCCAGCGCGGCGTCCGTCACCACGGACAGCAGGAACGCCAGGCCGGCCACCACCAGGAGTACGACCGCCAGGTAGCCGAGCACGCCCAGCAGCCGCAGCAGCCCCTCGCCCGGTTCGAGTTGGGCCGCCACAGTGCTGCGCAACGGCTCCCAGCCGTAGCGGAGGGTGCCGATCAGCAGAGCGGTGCCGGCGAGCAGCAGCAGTGCCAGGGCCGAGTAGACGAGCGCGACGAGCAGCTTCACCGTCAGCAGGCGGGCCCGGGGCACCGGCACCGCCAGCAGGTAACGCAGGCTGCCCCAGCTCGCCTCGCTGGCCACCGTGTCCCCGCAGAACAGCGCCACCACCACGACCATCAGGAACGACGCCGAGACGAAGATGGTGAAGAGCGTGAAGTTCAGCCCGCCCGACGTGGCGAACTCGACCAGGCTGCCGAACTCCCCGCGCCCGTTGTCGTCGTCGCCGCCCGTGTCGAACTGGAACGCGATCAAAATGATCAACGGCAGCAGCACCATGAACCCGAGCGCGAGCTGCGTACGCCGCCGGGAGGCCTGCCGCCGGAACTCGGCGCCGAACGGCAGGGTCGCCGAGGGCCGGTAGCCGGCCGCCGCTCCCACCGTGGGTGACGTACCCGCCATCATCGGTCTCCGCTTCCCCGAGAGTTGTCGCCCACCAGGGCGAGGAACGCGTCCTCCAGGCGGCGCCGCGGCACCACCCGGTCCACCCCGATGCCGGCCCGGACCAACTCGGCGACCACCTCGCTGCGGGCGGTGCCGTTGGTGTCCACCACGAGCTGCCCCTCGCCGTCGGGGAGCACCCGCACCCCGGGCAGGCCGTCCAGCACCGCCCGGGCAGCCTCCGGGTCGGTCACGTCGAAGAGCACGCTCGGCGACTCGCCGACGATCTCCTCGACCGGTCCCGAGGCGACGATGCGGCCCTTGTTCACCACCACCGCGTGCGTGCAGGTCTGCTCCACCTCGGCCAGCAGGTGGCTGGAGACCAGCACCGCCCGGCCGTCGGTGGCGTAGCGCTGGAGCACCCGGCGCATCTCCGCGATCTGCGGCGGGTCGAGCCCGTCGGTCGGCTCGTCGAGCACCAGCAGCTCGGGCAGGCCCAGCATCGCCTGCGCGATGGCGAGACGCTGCCGCATGCCGTGGCTGTAGTTGTTGGTCTTGCGGTGCACGGAGTCGCCCAGGCCGGCGATCTCCAGGGCCTCCTCGAAGTGCGCGTCCTCGGCGGGCCGGCCGGTGGCCCGCCAGTACGCCTTCAGGTTGTCCAGCCCCGACAGGTGCGGCAGGAAGCCCGGCCCCTCGACGAGCGCGCCGATCCGGGACAGCACCGGCGACCCGGGCACCAGCCGGTGCCCGAAGACGTAGATCTCGCCGGCGGTGGGCTGGGTCAGCCCCATCAGCACCCGCAGCGTGGTGGTCTTGCCCGCGCCGTTCGGGCCGAGCAGGCCGACGACCTGACCGGGGTGCACCTCGAAGTCCACGTTGGAGACGGCGACGAAGCCGTCCGCGTACTCCTTGCGGAGTTGCCGCACGGCCAGCGGGACGCCCGCGTACGCCGGGTGGATGGAGCTGTCCTGGCGGCGGTGCCGGCGGCGGACCACGGCGACGACCACGACGAGCCCGACGACGATCGCGGCGACCAGGCCGGCCAGCACCCAGCGCCACACGGTGGCGGAGGTGGGGATGGGGTCGCCGGCGACGGTCGGCAGGCTGACCGCGCCGGTGGCCGCGACGGTGTGCACGGCCGGCTCGACCGGGGTGGCGTACGCCTGGTCGGAGGTCGCCACCACCACGCGCAGCCGGTGCCCGGCCTCGATCCGGCGCACGATCGCCGGCAGGGTGACGGTGACCGGGCGTGCCGCGTCGATGGTCGGCGGCAGGCCGGTGAGCCGGACCGGGGCGACCAGCCCGTTGGGCAGGGTTGCCGCGCCGTTGGGGTCGACGTCGTAGAGCTTGACGAAGAGCACGGCCTCCCCCGTGGCCGACGCCGCCCGCACGTCGACGGTCGGGGCGCCGACGACGTCCACCGCCTCGGTCAGCGGCTCCGACTCGAAGCGGGCGTGCTGGCCGGGAATGTCGCCGGCCACGCCGCCGAGCAGCGACGACAGCTCACCGGCGAAGGGCACCGAGGAGATGGCGGCCGGGTTGCGTGACGGCGGGTTGGCGACGGGCTGGGCGGGGCCGGCCACCGGTACGCTCCGGCGGGCCGTGCCGGCGACGCCGGGATAGTCGGCGTAGCGGTAGCCGGTCGCCACCAGCCCCCGGTCGAGGGCGTCGAAGCCGGCGATCCGCGACCAGGTGAAGTCGTCGCCCGGGGCCTCGCCCTCGCCCTTGACGTAGTGGTCGAGCCACTGCACGGTCAGGAACTTCACCCGGTCCGAGTCGGTCTTCGGGCCCTCGCCGCCGTCGTGACCGCCGGTGAACCAGGCCACCCGCACGGGCGTGCCGGCGGCGGCGATGCCGTTCGCGTTCGCGTTCGCCTCGCCGAGCGGGAAGAGGGTGTCCGCCTCGCCCTGCACGAGCAGGGTCGGCGCCTTGATCCGGTTGAGCACCCCGGCCGGGCTGGAGCGGCGCAGCAGGTCCACGGCGGCCTGGTCGGCCCGACCCGTGGTGGCGATGCGCAGGTACGCGGCGCAGATGTCGGCGGCGAACCGGCCGCACGCCGGGTCACCGGCCCCGGCCGGCGCGCGCCCCGGACCCGTCCCCGGACCGGCGCCCGGACCCGGGCTGGGCGGGCCGGCGGAGGCGGGCGCCCCCTCGGGCTGCGCGGCGCTGGTCCCGGAGAGCCCGGCCGGCCCGGAGCCGACGTTGCCGCCGCCGCCGAAGAACAGCCCGGCCCAGCCGGACTTGAACACGCCCTCGGTGGGCTCCTTGCCGCTGCTCTCCGGCAGGAAGGAGCGGGACAGGTCGTTCCAGGTGATCATCGGCACGATCGCGTCGACGCGCTGGTCCTGCGCGGCGAGCAGGAGCGCCAGGGCGCCGCCGTACGAGCCGCCGACGACGCCCACCTTCGGGTCACCGGCGGCGTCGGTACGGATCTCGGGCCGGGCGGCGAGCCAGTCCAGCAGCCGTTCGGCGTCCCGGACCTCGTAGTCCGGGTGGTCCAGGTGGATCTGCCCGCCGCTGCGGCCGAAGCCCCGCGCGGTCCAGGTGAGCACCGCGTAGCCGCGTCCGGCGAACTCCTCGGCGTCGGCGCGGACGGACTCCTTCGTGCCACCGAAGCCGTGCGCCAGCAGCACCGCCGGCACCTTGTCCGCCGCCGATGCGTCCTCGGGCAGGTAGAAGGTCGTGTCCAGGACGACGGGCTCGTCCCCGGTCGGCCCGGAGGAGACGTTCACGAACGCCGCCTCGGTGCGGATGGCCGGCCCCTGCGGCAGGACGGCCCAGGTCACGGCGGCGGCGAGCAGCACGACGACCACCGTCGCGGCGACGGCGCGCCGGCGGGTGGGCAGGGCACGCCGGATCCACGCGGCCGACAACGGCGATCTCATTGGGCACACGGTACGGCCCGGATCCTGAGCGTTGGCTGAGATCCTCCGTACGTCCGTCCGGTTGATCCGATCGGCGTCGCACCGGCGCGGTCCAGACCGTCTCACGGAGATGAATTCGGATCATGTGAATTCCGATGTTCGTCGGAAATCCACTCCGATCCATCCTTGTCACTCTCCGGCCCGGCACGGACGGTGCCTAACGAGTGACCCTGCGGTTACTTCGGGCTTCGTGACGCAAAGCTGACCGTCCGGCGGCCGGAACGGTCCCCGCTGGTCGGTTAGTTTTCCGGTCCGGTGCACGGGACTTCGCCGTCGACCCCCGACCCCCCGCCGATCCCGTGCTCCCGCCGGAGGAGACAGACATGACCGTCCCCGCACCGCCGGCCCGCCGGCGGCCCACCGCGGTGGGCCGCGTACTGCCGCTGCTGCTCCTCGTCGCCCTGCTCGCGCCGATGACCCTGCTGTTCGTCCAGACCTGGCGGCTCACGGCCGACGACCGGGACCTGGCCGGCCGGGAACGGCTGGGCGTGGAGTACCTGCGCGCCCTCGCCCCGGTCACCCACGCCCTGGTCGAGGCCCAGTCCGCCGCCGTCGCCGCCCGGCCCGTCACCAGCCAGGCGCTGACCCGCGCGGTCGAGGCCGCCGCCTCCGTGGACGCGCGGACCGGCGACGAGTTGCGCACCAAGGAACGCTGGGCGGGCCTGCGGGCCAGGATCGAGGCGCTGGGCGCCCGCGGCCCCGCCGACCCGGAGGCGGCCTTCACCGCGTACGGCGAGGCCACCGACCTGCTGCTGGCCCTGCACGGCAAGGTCCGGGAGACGTCCGGGCTCGTCCGCGACCCCCGGCCCGACTCCTTCTTCCTCCAGCACGCGAGCCGGGACCTGCCCGAGGCGGTCGTTGCGGCCGGCCGGCTGGCCGACCTGGCCGTGCTCGCCGACCGCCGGCCCGCCAGCGACCGGAACCGCACCGCCGTCGAGATCGCCGCCCTCCGGGTGGGCGTCCTCACCCCGGCCGGTGACCTGGTCACCGATCTGCGGGCCGCCGTGGACAGCTCGGAGAGCGCCGACCTCGGCCCGAGCGTGCTGAACCCGCTCGACACCTACCAGCGGGCCGTCGAGACGTTGGCGGCCCACTCCGCGCCGGCCGGTCGCGACGCGAAGACCGACCAGGCGCGGATCGCCGGCGCCCGGCTGAACGCGCAGGCCGCCGCCGAGCAGCTCCAGCCCGTCATCCTGGACGAGCTCGACGCACTCCTCGCCGGACGCTCCCGCGACCTGGACCGGGACCGCTGGCTGACCGTGGCGGCCGGGGCGCTGGCCGTCCTGCTGTGGGCGGCACTGGGCGCGGTGTGGCTCGCCGCAGCCCGGCGGGCCCCGGGGCGCGCGGCACAGGCCCGACGCGAGCGGTACGGCGCCGACGCCCCGCCGGAGGACACGCCGTGGCAGCCGGCCGCCGGCCGGGGTGCCGAACCGCGTCAGCTCCAGCCGGCGGGGTCGGCCCGCGAACCCGGCGGCGCGCAGTGGGGGCCCTTCGATGCTGCTCGCTAGGCTCCGCATCCGGGGCAAGCTCGCGCTGCTCGTGGTCATCCCGCTGCTCAGCATGGTGGCGCTGGCCGTGCCGGCGGTGCTCGACCGCGTTGCCGCCGCGCAACGGGCCGGCGACATCGCCGACCGGGTCCGCGTCGCCAGCCGGATCGGCAGCCTCGTGCAGGACCTGCAACAGGAACGCGTCCTCTCGGTCGGGCTGCTGCTCGGCCGGGTCACCCGGAGCGAGCTGATGCAGCGGACCGCCGGCGTGGACGACCGGGTCGCCGACCTGCGGGCGACCTCGGCAGGCCCGCTGCCGCCGGAGGTGACGGAGGCCCTGCACGGCGTACGCGGGCTGACCGACGTGCGTGCCGCGGTGCTCGCCGGCACCGCCACCCCGGACCAGATCATGGCCGCGTACGGGCCGGTCAGCACGGGACTGATCGACGCGCTGCGGCTGCCGTTCGGGGTGGACACCGACACGGCGGCCGGGCGGCAGGTGCTGGCCCTGGACGGGTTGCTCCGCGTCGACGAGGCGATGGGCGCCTGCGCCACCCTCATCGTGCTCGTCAAGGCCACCGGCTCGCCCCGGGTGAGTGCCTCGTACGTCGCCTGCATGGCGGGGCTGCGGGCGGACAACCAGGGGTTCCGCAGCCTGATCACGCCGGAGCAGTTGAAGCTGGTGACCCTGAACGACGCGGCCGTGGCCGCCCGGACCAGCGCGGACTTCCTCACCAGGAGCGCGCTGGACCCGTCCGGCGCGACCAGGGACATCCCGCTGGACGCGCTCTTCCCGTCGGTCCGCTCGATGATCACCTTCGGGCAGTTCATCGAGAAGAAGCTCGTCGCCGACGTCATCGCCGAGGTGACCGGGCAGCAACGCCGGGCGCTGACCGAGGCGTACCTGGTGGCGGGGATCGTCACCCTGATCCTCGCCGTGGTGGTGCTGCTCAGTGCGGCCGTCGCCCGGACGGTGGCCCGGCCGCTGACCCGGCTCACCCGCTCCGCCGACCGGGTGGCCCGGGTCGCCGAGGCGGAGCTGACCCGGGTCGCCGACGACGAGACCGAGGGCGCCGCGCCGGTACGCCTCGACCCGGTCGACGTACGGGCCCGCGACGAGATCGGCGACCTGGCCCGCGCGTTCGACCGGGTGCAGAGCACCGCCGCCCGGCTCGTGGAACGGCAGGTCGCCGGCCGACGCAACGTGGCCCAGATGTTCGGCCACGTCGGCCGCCGTACGCAGAACCTCGTGGGCCGGCAGATCGCGCTGATCGACCGGCTGGAGCGGCAGGAGACCGACCCCGGCCGGCTGGAGCACCTGTACCGGCTCGACCACATCTCCAGCCGGCTGCGCCGCAACGCCGGCAGCCTGGTGGTGCTCTCCGGCTCGGCCGGCGCCGACCCCCACGTGGCGCCGGTGCCGCTCGCGGACGTGGTCCGGCTGGCGCTCGGCGAGATCGAGGACTACACCCGGGTCGATGTGCAGGTCCCGCCCGGCGTGTCGGTGGCGCCCGGCACCGTCGGCGACCTCGTCCTGGCGCTGGCCGAGCTGATGGAGAACGCGACGGTCTTCTCCCCGCCGCACACCCGGGTCACCGTGGGCGGCGAGCCGAGCGGCTCCGGCGCCCTGCTCACCGTGGTGGACCGGGGCATCGGCATGGCCCCGGAGCGGCTGGCGGAGGAGAACGCCCGGCTCACCCGGCGGGAACGGCTGGACCTCGCGCCGACCGAGGTGCTGGGGCTCTTCGTGGTGGGTCGCCTGGCCCGCCGGCACGGCTGGCAGGTGCGGCTGACGCCGACCGCCGGTGGCGGGGTGACCGCGCACCTGGACGTCCCGGAGACGTCGCTGGTCGTCCACCGCGCCGAGCGGGCCGGCGTGACCGTGGCCCGGGCCGCCGTACCCGTCCGCGACCGGCGCTCGCCCGACGAGCCGGAGGCCGCCCGGCCCCGCGCGGCGGTCGGCGCGGCGGCGGAGGCTGCGCCGTCCGGGTTCGACGCGGTGCTGCTGAGCCGCGCCACCCGCAGCTTGGAGTCCGGCGCCTCCTGGGACGCGTTCAGCTCCAGTGGCGAGCCGGCCGGCGTCGAGCTGCGGGCGCCGGCCGGCACCGAGCCTCGGGCACCGGCCGCAGCCGCCCCGCCGGGCATCCGGCAGCGGGTGCCCGGCGCCACCCTGCGCCCGGCCGGGCCGCCGGCCGCCCCGCCGGTGAGCGGGCCGGTGCCGGTCACCGACGCGGACCCGGCCGCCGCCCGCGCCCTCGTCGAGGCCGTCGAGTCGGGCGTACGCCGGGCCGAACTGGGCCGGGGCACCCCGGACGGCACCGCGCCGGCCGGGCTGACCCGGCGGGTGCCCGGGGCGAACCTGACCGCCACCCCGGCCCGTCAGCCCGACAGCCCCCCGGAGAACCCGGACGAGGTCCGCGACCTCCTCACCGAGTTCGAGGCGGGCGTCGCCCGCGCTCTGCACGAAGTCAGCCAAGACCGCCGCTACGAAGAGGGAACATCACGGTGACCAGCCCCTTCACGCACGACAACGTCGACCACCAGAACCCGGGCGCCGGGGACCTGAGCCCGGAGGCGCGCACCTTCAACTGGTTGCTGGACTCCTTCACCTCCAGTACGGCCGGCGTGCTGGAGGCGATCGCCGTCTCGTCGGACGGGCTGCTGATGGCCATGTCGGCGATCAAGGACCGCTCCAACGCGGAACGGCTCGCCGCGGTGGTCTCCGGCATGACGAGCCTCGCCGGCGGCGCCGCGAGCTGGTACGCCCTCGGCGGGCTGAACCGGGTGGTCGTGGACATGGCCGAGGGCTACCTGCTGATCAGCGCGATCAGCAGCGGCTCCGTGCTCGGGGTGGTCGCCGACCGCTCGGCGAACCTCGGCACCGTCGCCTACGAGATGACGCTCTTCGCCGGGCGGGCCGGTGGCGCCCTCACCCCGAGACTGATCGCCGAACTGAAGAACGCCGCCCAGCAGTGACCCCCGAGGTCGCCGGCGAGGGGCCGGACCCGGAACCCACGGTCCGGATCCGGCCCTACCTGCGCGCGTCGTCCCCGCACGACGCGCGGCCCGGCCTGCCGGCGACCCCGGCCGCGCCGGCGACCGAGGACGGGCCCGCCGGCCCGCGCCCGTTCGTGCTCACCGCCGGGCGGGTGGCCGGCGCCGACCCGGCGATCGGGCTGGAGACGCAGGTGACCGCCCGACCGGCGACCGACCGGCCGGCGTCGCTGACCTGGCTGGCACCCGAGTTGCAGGCGATCGTCTCGCTCTGCGACGAGCCGATCTCGGTCGCCGAGATCTCCGCCCGTACCCGGTTGCACTTCGGCGTGACCCGGGTGCTGGTCGGCGACCTCCGCGCCGCGGGCCACCTCGACGTGCACGACGGCGCCGACGCCCTCGACCCCGACATCATCCTGCGAGTGATGGATGGACTCCGTGCGATCTCCTGAATGGCCGGTCGCCCCGCTGGGCGGGATCGCCGCCAACAGCGCCGCCACCCGGTACGGCTCCCCGACGGGACCGCAACCCGCCGCGTCCGCTCCGCCGCCGCACCGGACGCCGGCCACCGGTGTTGCCGCGGTGCCCCGGCCCACGCCGGCCGCCGCACCGCCGATCCCGGTCAAGATCCTCATCGCCGGCGGCTTCGGGGTCGGCAAGACCACCACGGTCGGCGCGATCTCCGAGATCGCCCCGCTGACCACCGAGGCGGAGATGACCACCGCCGGGATCGGCGTCGACGACCCCGGCGTACGCTCCGCGAAGACCACCACCACGGTGGCGATGGACTTCGGCTGCGTCACCATCGACCGCAGCCTGAAGCTGTACCTGTTCGGCACGCCGGGGCAGGCCCGGTTCGGTTTCATGTGGGACGACCTGGCCCGGGGGGCACTCGGCGCGCTCGTCGTGGTGGACAGCGCCCGGCTCGACGACTGCTACCCGGCGATCGACTTCTTCGAGCGGGCCGGCCTGCCCTTCGTGGTCGGCGTGAACGCCTTCGACGGGCGGCTGGCACACGACCTCGACGCGATCCGGTGGGCGCTGGCCGTCGGCGACCACGTGCCCCTGGTGCAGTTCGACGCCCGGGACCGGCTCTCGGTGCGGGACGCCCTGCTGGTCGTCCTCGACCGCGCACTCGAGCGGGCCACCCGGGAGGGAAGGTCCTGAACCGCTGCGGCGGTTCGACCCGTTTCACGAGAAGGGGTGGTTCGTGATGAGAGGTGGACTGGACGAGACACTGGCCCGGATGGCGCGCCGCGAGGAGGCGTTGCGGCGGCGGGCCGCCGAGGCGGAGCCGGCGGGCGGGGAGGCCG
>NZ_WAAS01000163.1:0-14762 GCF_008806585.1 Micromonospora sp. AMSO12t | reverse complement strand
CGCGCCGGACCGCCGACGGGGCGGCGAAGCCGTCGGCCTGCTCGGCCACCGGCTCGCGGCGCGACAGCGGTGGGGTGAGCCGGGCGCTCGCGACGGCCGGACCGGCGGCCGGAACGGGGGCGGTGACGGCGGCCGGGCCGGCGGCGAACGGTGGCGGGGCCGGTGCGGCGCTCGCGGCTCCGAGGCCCACGGCGAGCACCAGCGCGGCGATCGCCAGCCGGGTCAGCTCACGCAGGGAGCGCAGCGTCAACGACCAGAACGGGTCGACGGACGCTACGGAGGGCACCCGTCCAACCTATCGCCCGGGCCGGGCTCGTGCAGCGCGCCGACGACCTGGGATCGGGTGACCGCCGCCACGATGTCCGAAAAGGATCGTCGAGCGGGTGCGACGGCGCCTGCCGGGACCGACGCCGCACGTGCGACGGCCCACCCGGTGGTACGCCCGCCGGGTGGGCCGTCGTCGTGCTGGTGCGCGTCAGCTGTCGGTGCCGAGCACGGGCGGAGCGGCGGCGGCGCCGTCGCCCCAGACCATGTCGTCCTCCGTCAGCCAGGTCAGCCGGCCGTCGGCGTCGTCGTCGTGCGTGCCCCGGGTGCCGCCCAGGACGCCGGGGCGACCCGCCCCGCCGCGTGCGCCGCCCGCACGTCCCGTCCCGCTGGCCGCCCGGTCGCCGCCCTGTCGTGCGCCGTTGTCGAAGCGCCGGCCCATCCCGGTCGCGGACCGGTTGTCCGCCACCGGAGTGCCGCCGACGGACCGGACCGCCGAGGCCGGTGCGTTGCCGCTCGCGGCGAGGGCTCCGGTGCCGAGCACGCCGCCCGACGGTCCGAACTGGAGGCCCGGCCCGCCAGCCGAGGCCGTCGAGGTGCCGCCCAGCCCGACGGGACCCGTCGTGGGGGGCGTGCCGGTCAGTGCCGTGGCACCGGCGAGGGAGGTGCCGGCCGGGACGCCGCCGGGAACGCCGTCGGTCACGCCGCCGCCCGGCTGCCCGCCGCCGACGGCGCCCGGGACGAGCGTCCCGGTCGCGCCGCCGCCCGGTCCGGAGCTCGGCCGGTCGGGGGCCGCGACGGTGGCGCCGCCGGGCTGCCCGGCGAGGCCGGAGGTGGTCGGCGCGGCCGTCGGCGTGCTGGCGCCCGGGCCGCTGCGCGGGGGCGTCGAATCGCGGCTGGTCGTGCCCGGGGTGTCCGGATGCGGTGGCGGCGGCGGGACGAGCCGGCCGTACGCCGAGAGGTCGTAGCCGGCGGCCAGCTCGGCCACCACGTTGACCATGCGCTGGTGGGCCTTCTCCTGCTCGGCCTTGTCCTGCTGGTGCCCCAGCAGCCCGCCGACCACGATGCCCGGCACGCCGAACACGGCGCCCTTGGCCGCGCCGGAGAGCGCCTGGTCGTGGTCGTCGGTCTCGGCCGGACTCTCCGCCTGCGTGCGGGCGGTGCGCAGCTCGCCGGACATCAGGGTCAGGCCCCGGCTCACGTCCGCCATGCCCTCGCCGAGCTTGTCGGCGTAGTCGGTGACGAGCGTCAACCGCCGCTGGAACTCCTGCGAGGCCGAGCCCGTCCAGGTGTTGGCGAGCTTGTCGAGGTCGCCGCTGAGCTCGCGGGACAGCCCGTCGAGCATGCCCTTGAGCGCCGTCCACTGCGCGGCGACGCCGTCGATCTGGCCCGGCTGGCCGGCCATCACGGCGTCGTAGAGCTGCTGGTGGCTGACGTGCTGGTAGCGCTGGGTGTATTCAGACACGCGGATCCTCCTTCCGCTTCAACGCGTCGTCCACGCCGTTCAGCGCGGCGGCGATGTCGGCGGAGTTGGCCGCGTTGCGCTCCTCGGCGGTGCGGTAGTTGGCCAGGATCGTCGCGGTGGCGCTCTGCGCGGCCTTCACCGCCGCACGCAGCCGGTCGACCTGGTCCACGTAGGACTGGTGGATCTCGGAGTAGCGGCGGGAGTTCTCGGTGGCGTCGGCGAACGAGCCCAGCGCCGGGGGCCGGCACTGCATCTCGGTGCTCAGCTTCCGCAACGCCTTCTCCGCCTCGGTCAGCCGGTTGGCCAACTTCTGGTGGAAGTCTTCCAGGGACAGCAGGTCGACTGTCGTGCGCCCGGTCATGGCAGCATCCCCGTACGTCATCGTCGATAACCGTTGGCAGGGCTCAGGTTAGTCGACGGGTGCGACGCGGGCGACCCGCCACCGGCGTCGATCCGTCACGCGCGGGTCCGGCCCCGCTCGCGGGCTGACCTCAGCCGTCCGCTCCGGGGCTGGCGGACGAGCCGTCCGGCGAGGCCGGCGCGTCCGACGCCGGTTGCCCGGAGGGCGTCACCGGCGTACCGGACCGCTCCGGCCCGGGGCTGCCCGTCGGCTTCGCCGCGCCGGCCGACGGCTTCGCCGGGGCCGACGGCGCGGGGCCGGGCGCGAAGTGGGCGAGCGCGTCGTCCCGCGAGAGCGTCGGCCCCGTGGGCACGAGGGCCAGCAGCGACGCGGGTACGGCCAGCGGGGCGACCCCCTCGTAGCCCAGCGCCGACATGGCGCCGACGCCGAGCGGGTAGCGGACGCCCTGGGCGCTGATCAGGTGGACGGTGGCGCCGGGGGCGGCCGTGCCGCTCTCGCCGGACCCGGGCGTGGCCTGCACGAGCACGCCCTTGCCGCCGGGCAGCAGCACGCCCTCGGCGGTGCGCACGCCGTCGCGCGCGCTCTGCCGCACGGGCACCCCACCGGGCGCGGCCAGCTCCGCCGGCACCCGGTCGAAGACCTCCAGCGTGGTGGTGGGCGGCCCGCCGTCGGCGCCCGCCCGGTAGGTCGCGCAGACCGCCGTCCGGCCCGCGGTGACCGGGTGCAGCGCGGGCAGGGCCTGCGGCATCCCGGCCTCCTCCGCCCGCTGGTCGGTCAGCAGCTTGCCGGCCTGCGCCGGGGTGATGTCGGTGACCTGGCCGCCGTCGCGCAGCAGCAGCAGCGCGCTGATCTCGCCGATCGCGGAGAGACCCTCCCGGGTGAGCACGTAGTGCTGACCCGCCGCCCGGAAGACCTGACCGACCTTGGCCGGGCGCTCGGTCAGGGTGCTGGCCTCGTCCTCGCCGGCGATCGTCGGCTGCCGCATGACCGGCCCGGCCGGCACGGCGTTGAGCAGCTGCTGCCCCACGGGCAGGCGGGGCGCGTTGGCCATCCGCAGCGCGGCGAGCGCGGAGTCGCCGCCCGTCACCTGCAACCGCCGGTCGCCGGTGAGCAGGTGCCGCTGGCCGTCGGCCTCCACCAGCACGGCCCGGTCGCCGAGCGGCGCACCACCGGGCAGCGGGCGGTCGATCACCACCCGGGTGCCGGAGCGGCGGGGATCGGCCGGGTCCGGGACGTCGCAGACGGACCACGGCAGGCCCGTCAGGGACTTGCGGTCCGGCAGCGCGTCGGGGGCGCCGACGATGCCGACCGTACGACCCCGGGGCCGGTCCCGGATCGACGCCTGGGACATCGTGCGGACCTGCGGGGCCGGCTCGTTGATGATCAGTCGGGCCGAGGCGTAGTTGAGGGTGGGGTGCAGCTGCCCGTCGACGAAGACGTACGTCGCCCCGGTCTCCCGCTCGATCACCAGGGTGTTCGGCTCCAGCGGCGCCGTGTTGCCGGTGAACTGCCCGTACGCGCCGACGCCACCGAGCACCACGGCCGCGGCGATGACGCTGCCGAAAACCGCCATGCCGAGCCGCCGCATCGGCAGGTTGCTGGTCTCCGGGTCGCCCGACAGCAACGCCGAGACGATCCGGCGGGTGACGAAGCGGTACGCCTGCACCTGGTCGCGGCGGGTCCGCATGACTTACCTCCGGCGGGGGTGGGTCCGCGACGAGCAGGTCCGAGTCGGTGTCGCGGGCTTCCCTACGATAAGGGGCCGTCGACGGGTCACCGGGACCAGCGCCCGACCCGATCCGGCGGACGCTCCGCCGTCCAGAAAGGGACTGTCAGCGATGACGCACGTTCAGGCGCCACCCGGTCGTCCGGCACCGCAGCCGTCCGGCGTCGCCCAGCGGCCGGTCGTCCCGGCCGACCGGCGCGGCCGTGGTCGGATCGGGCCCGTGGCCGTGGGGCAGCTCGTGGTGCTGGAACTCTGCGCCCTGGCCGTCTGGGCGGCGCTGGGCGGGCAGGTCTGGCTGGCCGCCACCGTCGGGGTGCTGTCGCTGGCGGTGGTGGGCGCGGTCTTCGCCCGCCGGGGCGGCCGCTGGTGGTACGAGGACCTGCTGCTGCGCCGGCGGCTGCGGCGGCGTCGGGAGGCGGCCAGGAGCGCCGTCGCGGCGGGCGGCGGGGCCGATCCGAGGCTGGCACCCCTGGCCCCGGAGCTGACTGTGACCGAGCTCACGGACCGCGGCACCCGCCTCGGCATCGGGCAGGACGCGCAGGGCTGGTTCGCGGCGGTGGCGTTGCAGGGCCACGCCGGGGCGCCCGCCGGATCGGTCGACGCGTCGGTGCTGGACCGGGCGCTGCGCGTGCTCGCCGACTTCACCGGCCCGGTCACCCGCACCCAGGTCGTCTCGCACACCCTGGTCTGGTACCCGGCGCCGGGGGCGCCACCCGCGGCCCACCGGACGGTCTGGCTGGCGCTGCGGCTCTCCGTACGGGACGCCCGCGTCGAGACCGTCAGCCGGGGCGGCGGCATGCCCGGCGTGCACCGCACGCTCTCCGCCGGCGTCGGCCGGCTGGGCAAGGCGTTGACCGCCGCCGGGCTCGCCCACCGCCCCCTCAGCCGCGACGAGCTGCGCGCGGCGGTCGTCTCGGCGGCCGGGCTTGACCTGGCGCCGGCGCCGCCGGCGGAGACCTGGACGGGGCTGCGCGGCGGCGGCTGGACCCAGCGTTGCCTGGTCCTGCGGCCCCGGGCCGACGCGCCGTTCGGCCCGCTGGTGGACGCGGTGACGGCCACGTCCGCCCCCTCGCACACCCTGGCCGTCGTGGTGCAGCCGGGCGGGCGCGTCGCCCCGCCGATGCTCCGGGTGGCGGCGCTCGACGACCACGTGGAGGCGCTGGTCAAGGCGGTACGGGAGGTGGCCCGCCGGTCCGGCGCCCCGGCCCGCCCCGTGGACGGCCAGCACGGCCCCGGCGTCTACGCCACCGCCCCGGCCGCCACCACGATCACGACCCTGCACCCGACCGACTGAGGACCGGGGACGCCGAGCGCGGGTCAGGGGCGCAGGTTGACGATCCAGCCGTAGAGGCCGACGACCCAGAAGGCCAGCGGGACCAGCGCGATGATCAGCATGATCTCCACGATGTCCAGCAGCCGGCCCCAGACCGGGGAGATCCGCTTGCCGGCCACGGTGAGCCCGTAGATCAGGCTCACCACGGCCGCGAGCACCAGGCCGCCGAGGATCAGGCCGAGGCGTACCGCCGTCGAGCCGTTGCCGAACGTGGCGGCGGCGGTCAGGCCGAGCCCGGCCGTCCCGGCGAACAGCACCGGGGTGCGCTGGGCACGGCCCAGGAACGGCCGGGCCCGCAGCAGCGACAGCAGGGCCAGCACGAGGCAGAGCAGCACCGCCGGCAGGCTGCCGTGCAGCGCGAGCACGACCTGGGCGCCGAGCACCAGCAGCGACACCGTCCAGAGCAGGCCCGTCAGGAACCCGTCGGCCCGCTCGCTGAGCTGGAGGACCTGCCGGCCGTCCACCGACTCGGTGTCGCTCTTCAGGTCGTCGGGGCCGGTCGGGATGGACGGCACCGGCAGCCGGGCCAGCCGGTACGCCGCCATCGGCAGCGCCGGCACCGCGCCGAACGCGACCGCGGCGACGACGGCCGCCGCGGCCGGCGCGTCGGTGTCGAAGGCCAGGCTGACCACTGCGCCGAGGCCGGTGCCCGCGCCGACCGCGACCGCGCCGAAGAAGAGCGGAAGCCGGTCGCCGACGGCCAGCGCGGCCACCGCCGCGCAGAGCACCACCGCCGTGGCGCCGAGGAGCACGTGCGGGGCGCCCAGCCCGGTCAGCGGGCGGTCGCCGGCGAGCAGCAGCAAACCGCCGACGCCCGCGTACGCCAGGCCGACGACCCCCAGCACCGACCCGGTCGCGCTGTCGGCGGCGGCCCGGGACAGCACGGCCGCGGAGACCACCAGGGCGACCGCGACGACCAGCGCGGCCAGCGCGCCCGGCAGGTGCGGCGGCCCGGTGAACAGCGCCGCCACCGCGCCGGCGCCGAGCGCCGCGGCGGCGAAGAGCACCGCGAAGGAACGGGTGGTGCCGACCTGCCAGGCACCCGGGCGCTGGTTGGTGGCGGTGGCCACGGCGTCGACCACGTCGTCGAAGACGATCTCCGGCGCGGTGGCCGACCGGGGGTTGAAGTAGAGCACCTCGCCGTCGCGGACGCCGAGCTGCGTGGCGGTCCGGCCGCCGTCCAGCGGCTGGCCGCCCAGCCGGGCCAGGCTCCAGCCGCCGTGCCGCACCCCCTCGTCGGCCAGGTCCTCACCCGCGTAACGGAGCAGGGTCGGCAGCAGGTCGGCGAGCGGTACGTCCGACGGCAGCGCGAGGTCCATCCGGGTACGGGGGGCCACGATGGTGATCCGGCTCAGGCCGCCGGTCGCCGTCTTCGTCGCCACAGTGGCCTCCTCGCGCTCTCTACGATCACCCCTGGCCGGCGGCGCCGACGCACGGGTTCCTGACGCCCACGGGAGATTACCTACGATGGCGGGCACGTACGATGCCCACCCGACGACTCCGGTCGCTCGCCGAACTTCATCAGGGCCGCTTCTGGGGAGGAGACAGCCGTGAGCACGGTGGTGTTCCGCCGGCTCCCGCGTCAGCCGGGGCCTGCGCTGCCGCGAGGCGAGGTGCTGCTGGAGTCGCCTCCGGAGCTGCCCGAGCCCACCCCACGCGGGATGGGGCAGCTGCTGATGATCCTGCCGATGGTCTGCGGCGTGGGCGCCATGGCGTTCCTCTACGCCGGCCGGGGCGGCGGCACGATGACCTACATCGCCGGCGGCCTCTTCGGTGTCTCGATGCTGGGCATGGCGATCGGGTCGCTGAGCAACGGCAACAACGACAAGGCCGAGCTCAACGCCGACCGGCGCGACTACATGCGCTACCTGGCCCAGATGCGCAAGCGCACCCGGCGCGCCGCCGAGCAGCAGCGGGCGGCGATGGCCTGGCGGCACCCGGAGCCCGACGCGCTCTGGTCGATCGCCGCCTCCCGGCGGCTGTGGGAGCGGCGGATCACCGAGGACGACTTCGGCGAGACCCGGATCGCCACCGGGCCGCAGCGCCTGGCCGTGGAGATCGTCCCGCCGGAGACCAAGCCGGTCGAGGACCTGGAGCCGATGAGCGCCATCGCGCTGCGGCGCTTCGTCCGCGCCCACTCGAGCGTGCCGGACCTGCCGACCGCGCTCTCCGTACGGGCGTTCAGCCGGGTGGTGCTGCGCGGCGACCGGGAGCCGGTGCTCGACCTGACCCGGGCCGCGCTCGGCCAGCTCGCCACCTTCCACGCCCCGGACGACATGGTCGTCGCGATCGTCGCCGCGCCCGACCGGCAGCCGTCCTGGGACTGGGTGAAGTGGCTGCCGCACAACCACCACAGCGCCCGGACCGACGCGGCGGGCGCCCGCCGGATGGTCTTCGCGAGCCTCGCCGAGGCCGAGGAGGCGCTCGCCGGCGAGCTGGCCGGCCGACCCCGGTTCGCGCCGGAGGCGAAGCCGCTGACCAGCGCGGCGCACCTCGTGGTGGTCATCGACGGCGGCGAGGTCTCGGCGGCCTGCCAGCTCATGGGGCCGGGGCTGCTCGGCGCGACCGTGATCGACCTCTCCGGCACCGTGCCCCGGGACGCCGGGCGCTGGCTGCTCTGCCTCGACGTGGGCGACGGCAGCTCCCTCGAACTGGTCCGCGGCACCTCCTCGTCGCGGCTCGGTCGGCCGGACCGGCTCACCGAGTCCGCCGCCGAGGGGCTGGCCCGGCAGATCGCCCCGTACCGGCTGTCGCAGCAGCAGACCACGTCGGAGGAGCCGCTGGCGAAGAGCATGGAGCTGCCGGACCTGCTCGGCGTCGGCGACGCCGCCGCGGTCGACGTGCAGCAGACCTGGCGCCCGCGCAGCCACCGCGACCGGCTGCGCATCCCGCTCGGCGTCGGGCCGGACGGCAACGTGGTCGAGCTGGACTTCAAGGAGTCCGCGCACGAGGGCATGGGCCCGCACGGCCTGATCATCGGCGCGACCGGCTCCGGCAAGAGCGAGCTGCTGCGCACGATCGTCGGCGCGCTGGCGGTGACGCACTCCTCCGAGGAGCTCAACTTCGTCCTGGTCGACTTCAAGGGCGGCGCCACCTTCGCCTCGCTGGACGCGCTGCCGCACACCAGCGCCGTGATCACCAACCTGGCCGACGAACTGCCGCTGGTCGACCGCATGAAGGACGCGCTGGCCGGCGAGATGACCCGCCGCCAGGAGGTGCTGCGGGCCGCCGGCAACTACGTCTCCCGCTACGACTACGAGAAGGCCCGCGCGGCCGGCGAGCCGCTGGACCCGATGCCCAGCCTGCTCATCATCTGCGACGAGTTCAGCGAACTGCTCGCCGCGAAGCCCGACTTCATCGACCTCTTCGTGATGATCGGCCGGCTGGGCCGGTCGCTCGGCGTGCACCTGCTGCTGGCCAGCCAGCGGCTGGAGGAGGGCAAGCTGCGCGGCCTCGACACCCACCTGTCGTACCGGATCGGTCTGCGTACCTTCTCGGCGGTGGAGAGCCGGATCGTGCTCGGCGTGCCCGACGCGTACGAGCTGCCCAACGCCCCCGGCCACGGCTACCTGAAGACCGACACCAGCACCATGCTGCGGTTCCGGGCCGCGTACGTGTCCGGGCCGTACCGGGCCCCGGGGCAGGCCGCCGCGTCGTCGCGGGCGCTGGTGCAGCGCCGGATCGTCCGGTACGGGGTGGACTTCGTGCCGGTGCAGAACCCGACCCTGCCGGTGCCGGACGCGCCCGAGCCGGAGCAGCCCGCCGACGGCAAGGCCGTGGCGATGCTGGACGTGCTGATCGACCGGCTGAAGGGGCGGGGCCGCCCGGCGCACCAGGTCTGGCTGCCGCCGCTGGCGGAGCCGCCCGGCCTGGGCGAGCTGCTGCCGCCGCTGAGCGTCGACCCGAGGTACGGCCTCTGCACCGCCTCGTGGCGTGGTCGCGGGCGGCTGGCCGCTCCGGTCGGCATCGTGGACCGGCCGTACGAGCAACGCCGTGACCCGATGCTCGTGGACCTGGCCGGCGCGGGCGGCAACGTGGTGATCGTCGGCGCCTCGCTCAGCGGCAAGAGCACGATGCTGCGCTCCATGCTCGCCTCGCTCGCGCTCACCCACACCCCACGCGAGGTGCAGTTCTTCTGCCTGGACTTCGGTGGCGGCGCGCTGCGCAGCCTGGACGGGCTGCCGCACACGGCCGGCGTGGCCGGGCGGCGGGACACCGAGGCGGTACGCCGTACGGTGGCCGAGGTGGTGGCCGTCCTGGACGAGCGGGAGAACCGGTTCGCCCAGCACGGCATCGACTCGGTGGCGAGCTACCGCCGCCGCCGGGCGGCCGGGGAGTTCGCCGACGACCCGTTCGGCGACGTCTTCCTCGTCGTCGACGGCTGGAACACCCTGCGCCAGGAGTACGAGGAGCTGGAGCAGACGATCACCACCCTGGCCAACCGTGGCCTGGGCTTCGGCGTGCACGTGGTGCTGACCGCCGTGCGGTGGGCGGAGATCCGGATCAACATGCGGGACCTGCTCGGCACGAAGCTGGAGCTGCGTCTCGGTGACGCCAACGAGTCGGAGATCGACCGGCGGGCGGCGGCGAACGTCCCGACCGGCTCGCCCGGCCGGGGTCTGACCCGCGACAAGCTGCACTTCCTGACCGCCATCTCCCGGATCGACGGCCGGCGCGACATCGACGACCTGACCGAGGCGTCCATCGCCCTGTCCCGGCACGTCGCGGAGGCCTGGAAGGGCCAGCCGGCGCCGAAGGTACGGCTGCTGCCGCGCAGGCTGCCCCTCAGCGAGCTGGCCCGGGTCGTGGACCGCTCGGCGCCGGGCCTGCCGATCGGCGTCAACGAGTCGGCGCTGGCCCCGGTCTACCTGGACCTCGCCAACGAGCCGCACCTGACGGTCTTCGGCGACGCCGAGTGCGGCAAGACCAACCTGCTGCGGCTGATCGCGCGGGGCATCACGGAGCGGTACACGCCGGCGCAGGCCCGGCTGGTCATCGCCGACTACCGGCGCGGGCTGCTCGGTGCGGTCGAGGGTGACCACCTGCTCGACTACGCGCCGTCGAACCAGGTGTTCGCGCAGGGGCTCGCCTCGATCCGCAGCGCGCTGTCCAACCGGCTGCCCGGCCCGGACGTCACCACCGCGCAGCTGCGCGACCGCAGCTGGTGGAAGGGGCCGGACCTCTACATCCTGGTCGACGACTACGACCTGGTCGCCTCGGGCGGGAACAATCCGCTCAGCGCCCTGCACGAGCTGCTGCCCCAGGCTCGCGACATCGGCCTGCACCTGATCGTCACCCGGCGCGCGGGTGGCGTGGCCCGGGCGCTCTACGAGCCGGTCCTGCAACGCCTGCGCGAGCTGGACCAGCCCGGCCTGCTGATGTCCGGCAACCGGGAGGAGGGCGCGGTCTTCGGCACGCTGCGGCCGAGCCCGCAACCGCCCGGCCGGGGCACCCTGGTGCGCCGCCGCGACGGCCAGCAGCTCATCCAGACGGCCTGGTCGGAGCCGGCCTGAGGGGCGCCCACCGATGCGGCGGTCGGCGGGACCGCCCCGGTGTGACGGCATCCGGTAACCTGCGGCACGAGCGTCGCAGCCGACGAGAGGACCGTTTTGAGCACATCGTGGACGCCCGGCGGCATGGGCGGGGCCGGTCTGGAGGGCATCCTGCGTCAGGCGCAGGAGCAGCAGCGCCGGCTCGCGGACTTCCAGCGGCAGCGCGCCGAGCTGCGGATCGTCGGGGAGAGCCCGGACGGCCTGGTCCAGGTCACCGTCGACGGCGACATGAAGGTCGGCGACATCCAGATCGACGCCCGGGCGATGCGGCTGGACAGCTTCAGCCTGGCCGAGTCGCTCCAGGCCGCCATCGACGCCGCCTACGACGCGCACGCCGAGCGGCAGCGCGAGCTGCTGGAGGAGATGCTCGGCGGTGCCGACCTGGTCCGGCGGGCCGAGGCGGGCAAGGTCACCCCCGAGGAGTGGTTCCAGCAGTTCGGGGTGGATCTCAACGACCCGCTGCGCCGGCTGCGCGGCTGACGAGAGGGAGGGTCCCGTGGCCAACGTCGTCGACGTCGACGCCATCCGCAAGGCCGGGCAGAAGCTCGCGGCCGCCGACGGCCCGATGGCCTACCTGCGCAACGCGCAGCGGGCACTGGAGGGCGTCAAGCTGTCGGGCATGTCCATGACGCTGCTCGGCCTGTCCGCCGTCAGCGCGCACAACGATGCCGTCGACGGTCACCTCGACAACCTGCGCACCGGCGTCGAGCACCTGGAGAGGGCCGCCGCCAACCTCGAACAGAGCGCGCTCAACTGGGAGAAGTCGGACCAGCCCTGGGTGGTCAAGTGACCTCGCGGGTGCGGGACGTAGGGAGGGCTCGATGCCGGAGATCCTGATCGCGAATTCCTCGGGCTCGGTGGTGGGGACGCACAGCGTCGCCGCGCAGACCGCGCCGGTCCGCTCGCTGGCCGGGGCGGCCCGGGCCAACTGGGTGTGGCTGGTCGGCGCCGCCTTCCTGACCGCCGCCATCATCCACCTCGAGACGTTCGACAACGACGAGGTCAACCAGTCCATCAAGGAGTGGGGCGACGCGGCCCGCTTCCTGGGCGGCGACCAGTTCGGCGCGGCGCTGGAGAGCGTGATCCCGTCCAGCGAGGAGTGGGACTTCGACGACCGGGACGCGTTCGACGCCTTCGTGCAGAAGCTGAACGCCGAGATCGGGGCGCTCGCGGAGGCGCTCAACGCCAACAAGGACGCGCTGACCGCCGTCCGCGACCACTTCAACGCCTCGATCGACGCCCTGGTCGGCGCGCTGGTGCCGATCCTCATCGCGGTCATCGCGGCCGTGGCCCTCCAGGCGTTCCCCGCGACCGCGCCGCTGGCGCAGGCGATCGGGGTGGCCGGCCTCACCGCCACCGCGGCGATCCTCGGGCTCATCTTCACGGACATCGGCGCGCTGTTCTCCACGGTGGCGTCGGCGTTCCGTGGTAACAGTCAGTACAACTTCGTCTCGGACTCGCGCCCGGGCTGGGCGACCGGCGACGCCGACCCCGACATCCAGGACATCCAGATCGACTGGGTGCAGGACCCGGGCTTCTACCGGGCCTGACCGACCGGGCCGAGAGGTGGGGGCCACCGTGTGGCAGAGCATGTTGTTCGGGTACGCGCTGGTGACCATCCCGGTCTTCATCGTCCTGGGGCTGGTCGCGCAGCTCACCCGGTCGCGCCTGGCCCGCAGGGCGATGGAACTCGTCCTGCTCAGCGGGGTGGCGGCATTCGCGGTGGCCCTCGGCACCCTCGCCGACGACGCGGTGCAGTGGCTGCTCGCATCGATGCTCGCCCTGACCTTCGTGGTCGGGGTGGTGCTGCACGTGCGCTCGTACTCCCGCTCCGGATAGGTGCGAGGGGCTGCTCCGGCGGCGGTCGGGCGACCCACTCGGGGCAGGGCTGCGGGGCATGGACACCGTCCGCTACGGTCTTGACTGAGTGTCCGTCGGTGGGGTGATTGCCTTGCGGCGGGGGAGGACGCGGCGACTGCGCCGCCACAAGAAGACGGAAGGGTGTGAAGCATGGCGTTCGAGGTCGAAGCAGCGACTCTGCATACCGCCGCGGGTGACGTGCGCTCCACGCGCAGCGATGTCGACGGCGAGCTGAAGAAGCTGTGGAACGTGGTCGACGACCTGGCCATCGCCTGGAAGGGGCAGGCGTCCACCGGCTTCCAGTCGCTCATGCAGCGCTGGAACGAGGACACGGGCAAGCTGCTGACGGCGATGGACAACATCGCCGACCTGCTCGACAAGTCGGGTACGACGCACCAGGTCAACGACGAAGAGCAGCAGCAGATGCTGGACAAGTTCCACTCTGCACTCAACCCGTGATCCGCCGAGACGAGCAGAGGAGGAACTCATGAGCATCAAGGTCGACTACGCGGTCCTCGAGAGCAGCAACCAGCAGATGATGGCCATCTCGAAGACCATCGACGAGAAGCTGGACACGCTGCGTTCGATGCTGTCGAAGCTCCAGTGGGACGGCGAGGACCGTGCCGCCTACGAGCAGCACCAGGCGCAGTGGGACGCCGCCGTCCGGGATATCAACAAGATCCTGAACGACATCGGTGGCGCCGTGGGCATCGCCCGCGAGAACTACGTCAGCACCGAGATGAGCAACGCCAAGGCGTGGAACTGACACAGTCGCCGACGCGGCTCCGGTCCGGTTCGACCGGGCCGGAGCCGCGTCGCGTTGTGCGCCGATAGGTCCTGGGAGAATCATGCGTGCGGGCAAGCCTTCGCGGTCCAAGCTCCGGCTGGCCGTCGCGGCGCTGGCGGTGGTCGTCGTCGGCGCCGGTTCCGGTCCACTGGCCGCGCCGGCCCCGGCCCGCGCCGACACGGTGCGCGGCCTCCAGTGGTACCTCGACACCCTGAAGATCCCGCAGGCCCACAAGCTCACCAAGGGCAGGGGCGTGACCGTCGCGGTCATCGACACCGGGGTCAACCCCAACCTGCCGGACCTGCGCGGTCAGGTCCTGCCGGGCAAGGGCATCGGTTCCGGGACGGCGGCCGACGGTCGCCGCGACGACGACGCCAGGAAGGCCCACGGTTCGGCGATGGCCGGGATCATCGCGTCCCGGGGCGGTGGCGCGATGCGGCACCTGGGCATCGCCCCGGAGGCGAAGATCCTGCCCGTCGCGATGGGCGACTCCTTCGATTCGGCAGACCTCTCGAAGGGCATCCGCTGGGCGGCCGACGCCGGCGCCGACGTGATTAACATGTCCGTCGGGACGGGCACGGCGGCGACCCCCGACGAGATCGCCGCCGTCCGCTACGCCCTGGACAAGGACGTCGTGCTGATCGCCTCGGCCGGCAATCGGCTGCAGAACGACCGCGTCGTCACCAGCCCCGCCAACATCCCCGGCGTCATCGCGGTGACCGGGCTGGCGAAGAACGGCGAGTTCTTCGCGCAGAGCGCCACCGGTCGGGAGGCCGTGCTCGCCGCGCCGATGCAGGAGATCATCTCTCCCCGGTCCGCGTCCGTGTCGTCCAACGGTTACGGCATCGGCAGCGGCACGAGCGACGCCGCCGCCATCACCTCCGGGGTGGCGGCGCTAGTCCGCGCCAAGTACCCGGACCTCGACGCGGCCAACGTGGTGAACCGGCTGATCCGCACCGCCCGCGACCTGGGCCCGGCCGGCCGCGACAGTCAGCACGGCTTCGGCGCGGTCGACCCGCTCGCCGCGCTGACGCGATCGGTGCCGGCGGTCGACGCGCACCCGCTGCTCGCCGGCGCCCCGGACGGCGCCGCCCCGTCCGCGGGCGCGGCCACGCCGCAGAAGGACGACGGGCCGGCGGTGTCGATCAGCATGAAGAAGGACACCGGCGCGCTGGTGCAGGGGGCGCTCTGCCTGCTCGTGCCCGTCGCGTTGCTGATCCTCGTGATCGTGCTGGTGCGCCGGTCCCGCCGGAAGGCGGCCGTCGCCCGGCCCGGCCCGCCGGGTTACCCGCCGCCCGGCGGCCCGCCCGGCTATCCGCCGCCGGGCTATCCGCCGCCCGGCCAGCAGGCCGGTCCGCCCGGTTACCCGCCGCCCCCCGGCCACCCGCCGGCCGGCGGCGCCCCGGGAGGATCG
>NZ_WAAS01000162.1:0-14834 GCF_008806585.1 Micromonospora sp. AMSO12t | reverse complement strand
CCCCGGCCCCGGCGGCCACGGCCGGCCGGCGAGACGCCCGCCTCGGCCGCCTCGGACGACGGGCCCGACTCCCCCACGGCCACGTCGTCCCGACCGTCGCGGGCACCCGGGGCGTCCTCCGGTGGGTCGGTCACCGGCGCCGGGCCGTCGGCCTCCGGCTCCGGCCCGTCGGGCTCCCCGCCGTGGGGGTCGTCCGCTGGGTCGTCGAAGGGGTCGAGCGAGCCGTCGGCGGCGGGGTCGGCCGGCAGGCCGCGGCGGGCCGGGTACGCGCCGAAGTCGGGCTCGAAGTCGTCGTCGAGCGGACGGCGGTCCGGCAGGACCGGGGCCTCCTCGTCGGGCACCGGCTCGGTCGCCTCACCGTGCACCCGGTGCTCGGCCTCGGCGTCCTCGACGGTGCTGGTCGTCATCGTCGGCCGGTTGCGCTGGAACCGGCTGCGGCCCCGCGACAGGTCGTGGCCGACGGCAACCGCCTCCAGCTCGTAGAGCGAGCGGTGGTTGCCGGCGTCGTCCGTCCAGTCGCGGGTGTAGAGCCGGCCGCAGACCACCACCGGGTCGCCGACCATCACCGAGGCGGCCACCCCCTCGGCGAGCTTGCGCCAGCAGTTGACCCGGACGCGCAGGCTGTTGCCGTCGACCCAGCGCCCGCTGTCGCGGTCGAGCCGGCGGGCGGTCGAGGCGACCTTGAAGTTGGCCACCAGGGTGTTGCTCTGGGTGGTGCGACGCCACTCCGGCGCGGTCAGCACGTTGCCCACGATCGTGACGTAGGTGTCGAACATCGTCCCTCCAGGGGGAGATCGGGCTTGCCATCGCGAGTCGACTCGGTGCCGAGCCTGGGCCCTCGGCGCGGGCGCCGCCAGCACCGCGCCCCGGCCTGTGGACAACCGGACCGCCTGTGGACAAAGACCTGATCAAGGTCCCGGTGTGCTAGGGCCGGGCGACCCTGGGAAGCCCGCCCGACCGGCTCGATGATCGGGAGGCGGGGCCACGCTTCCGGCGCCGCCACGGGCGGGGCGACATGTCACGTTCCGGACGGAGCCCGGCGGGGTATGGATTCGATCAACCGCACCGCCGACAGCACGACGAACGAGAGGTCAGCGATCATGAAGATGACCAGCACCGCAGCCGCCATCGTCTCCGGCGAGGTGCGGCGATGAGCGCCGTCGCCAACCCGGCCACCGTGGCGGAGTGCCTGCGGGTCGGCGCGGGGTTCTCCCAGGGCGACCGGAACTGGATCGCGGAGCAGTTCGCCACGCTCGACTCCCGGCTGGCCGGGTTCCACGCCGACGCCACCGAGCTGGAGGTGTCGGTCAAGGACCGGGAGGCCAGGGGCCAGAAGGTCACCCTGGAGTGCTGGATCGCCGGTCGCCAGAAGATCGTCACCACCTCCGCCGAGGAGGACCTGCACGCCGCGCTCAACGACGTCCGGGACGACCTGCGGCGGCGGCTCAACGACTCGAAGACGAAGCAGGAGCCGCGGCACAACAAGCACCTGCGCGACGTGCCCCCGCCGGTCGCCGAGGTCGAGCCCGACACCGACCCGGCCCGCGCCGAGGCCGAGACCGTCTGACGCGTACGCCTGAGGCCCCGTCCGCCGGGTGCGGGCGGGCGGGGCCGGGCGGCACCCAGGGCTACCGCCCGGTAGCTTCCCGGCGTACCGTCGCGGTCGTGGAACCGGACGTGCTGGGCCCGCCGTACGAGCGGCAGACGATCGACCTGGGCAGCGACGACGAGGGACCGGTGGTCGCCACCCTGGTCCGTCGCCGGGCCGACCGCCCGACGGGGCGGGCCGTGCTCTACGTGCACGGCTTCACCGACTACTTCTTCCAGGGCCACCTCGGTGACTTCTTCGCCGAGCGGGGCTGGGACTTCTACGCCCTCGACCTGCGCAAGTACGGACGCAGCCTGCGGCCCCACCAGACGCCGAACTTCTGCCGCGACCTCAGCGACTACTTCCCCGAGCTGGACGCCGCCGCGCGCATCATCCGCGAGGACGACGGGCACGACACGCTGCTCGCGATGGGCCACTCCACCGGTGGGCTGATCATGCCGCTCTGGGCGCACGCCCGCCGCGACGCCGGGATCATCGACGGCCTCTTCCTGAACAGCCCCTTCTTCGACATCAACGCGCCGTGGCTGGTGCGCCGACCGCTCGCCGCCGCCGTCGGCCGGCTGGGCCGCCGGGCGCCGCGCCGGGTGCTGCCGTTCGGGCTGGGCACGGTCTACAGCGAGAGCATCCACGCGGAGCACCACGGCGAGTGGAACTACGACCTGACCTGGAAGCCGCTGGCCGGATTCCCCGTCCGGGCCGGCTGGCTGAACGCCGTCCGCACCGCCCAGCGGCAGCTGCGCGCCGGCCTGGACATCCAGGTGCCGGTGCTGCTGGCCTGCTCGACCCGCTCGTTCAAGGGCACGAAGTGGCACGAGTCGGCGGCCCTCGCCGACGCGGTCCTGGACGTCGAGCACATGGTCCGCTGGGCGCCCCGCCTCGGCCGGCACGTCACCGTGGCGCGCTTCGACGGCGGGATGCACGACCTCACGCTCTCCGGCACCGCCGTACGGGAGAAGGTCTTCCAGGAGGTCGGGCGCTGGGCCGACGCGTTCTTCGACGCCGGGCCGACGGTCCGCGCCGGGGAGCGCCCACCGGCGAGCCGGCTGCCGGCGGACGACGCCGACCCGGCTGGTGCCCCCGCGCAGGGCGGCTGAGCGCAGGTCGCCAAACCGCCGCCAGCCACGCCGCGCGTCGCCGGCCTCACGTCGCGTCGACGGCCGCCCGGATGCGGTCGAAGGTGGCCAGCGGGTGGCCGCCGTCGCGGGCCGGCAGCACCAGGCCCAGGCACCGCAGCCCCACCTCGCCGTCGCCGCCGGCCTGCACGCCGAACACCGGCGCCCCCACGTAGCCGGCCGGCAGTTCCGCCATGAGCCGGACGGCGTCGCCCACGCGCGCCACCCGCTCGATCGCGACCTCCAGCGGCCGGGCGCCGCCCGCGCCGACGCCGTGGGCGAGCACCACGGCGGAACCCGGCTCCACGCCGATCCGGGCGATCGCGTCCCGATCGGCCGCGATCGGATCCGGCACCTGCTGGGTACGCCACCGCCAGCCCGCGTCGGCGGCGTGCTCGTGCAGGCCGCCGGTGGGCAGGACGGCGACGCCGAGGTCCTCGTGGTGCCGCCACCCGTCGGCGAGGCCGGGCAGGGCGACGGCGTCGGCGGCCACCCCGGCCGGCTCGGTCACGCTCGCCCGCAGCCCGATCTCCCCCGCCCCGGACCGGGTGAGCGCGTCGGCGGTCAGCAGGTACTCGCACCCCTGCCCGGTGAAGAGGAACGCGGTGCCCTCGCCCCGGTCGCCGTCCCCCGCCCCGGCCTCGGTCCGGCGGATGGGCAGGATCGCGCGGCCGAGCAGTTGACACAACTCGTACGCGACGTCGTTCTCGGTCTCCGGTTCAAGCAGCACCAGCCGAGGGTACGACCCGACGGTCCCGAGCCGCGCGGACGCCGGAACAGGGGTGACCGGCACCGGAGGCTCGTGCGACCCTCTTGGGCGACGTGAGACGCGACCACCCGTTCCACCGGTCACCCGGTGGGCGGCGGTACCCTTCTCGCGCGACACGCACGCGCGCGCCCGTAGCTCAGCGGATAGAGCAGGGGACTTCTAATCCCAAGGCCGCAGGTTCGAATCCTGCCGGGCGCACAGGTACTTCTCTCGGCCGGACGGCTCCCGTGGAGCTATCCGTGGTGCGAGCGAGCCCGGTTTGCCGCGAAAGCGGCACTACCTGACCGGGTCACCGACATGGCCAAGGACCCTGCGGTCGCGGTGCCATCACCCGCTCGGGCCGTCTCCTTGGATCCTTGGCTCGCTGGTTCCTCCGGCGGCGGCGATCGGCGGGTCTGGCACGCGCCTCCGTCCGGTCCGGTCACCTGTCGAGCAACGGCG
Source organism: Micromonospora sp. AMSO12t (assembly GCF_008806585.1). Taxonomy (NCBI): domain Bacteria; kingdom Bacillati; phylum Actinomycetota; class Actinomycetes; order Micromonosporales; family Micromonosporaceae; genus Micromonospora; species Micromonospora sp. AMSO12t. The sequence continues at coordinate 10,903 of NZ_WAAS01000162.1, read as the reverse complement.
GAGTGGCCCCGGCGCTTGATCCACAGGTCCCATATAGGTGTTCGCCTATCGGAAGGGGCACGACAGTGCACAGACGAACGCTCTTGGCCGCAGCCGTCGCCGCGCCCATCGGGGCCGCCATCGCCGCGGCTCCGGCCTCGGCCCACCACGGGCACGGCCGGTATCCCTCAGTGATCAACCTGCCGAACGGGTTCTGCCCGGAGGGGATCGCCCGGGGAACCGGCACGAAGATCTACGTCAGCTCCATGGCCGACGGATGCATCTGGTGTGCCGACCTGCGCACCGGCAAGGGGAAGCTCCTCGTGCCGCCCGTGTCCGGCACCCAGGCGACGGGTCTGGACGTCGAACGAGGGCGGATCTGGGCGGCCTGCGGCAACATGGGCGGCGCGGCCGTCTACCGTGAGTCGACCGGCGAATGCCTGGCGACGTACGACTTCGGTGGCGGGTTCATCGACGGCGTGACCGCAACGAGCAAGGCCGTTTTCTTCACCGACTCGGAGAAGGCCAGGATCTACTGCGTCGAGTTCGGCCGCCGTGGCTCGCTGCCCAAACAGTCGGGAGTACGCACGCTGCCGTTGCCGGGTGGGCTCGGTGACCCCACCGCCTGTAACACCGGCATCGTCGCCGCCTGGGCGGGCAAGCTCATCGTCGTGCAGGCCAGGACCGGCCGGCTCTACTGCTTCGATCCCCGCGCGGGCATGGCCGCCCAGATCAGCACGGGCGGCGTATCGGTGTCCAATGCCGATGGTCTCCTGCTCAAGGGGCGCACGCTGTATGTGGTGCGCAACCGGAACAATGTGATCGCCAAGTTCCGCCTCAACGAGCGGCTGACGCGGGCCATGCCGGTCGACGTGATCCGTGACCGCGACCTCGATGAGCCGTCGGCTGTGGTTTCCTTCGGCTCGAGCCTGTACGCGGTCAACGCGCGGTTGTCCGTCCCGGCGACCCCCGGCACCACCTACTGCGTCGTGCGGGTGCGCGACTGATCACTCATCTTGCACCATCCGGCCGGGGATATCCCCGGCCGGATAAAAGGTGAGCCTCCCGGGTTGGCGTGGCAGTACCCCTAGCGGGGGATTCTTTCTGGTCCGACGTGACGGATGTCTCTACCCCTCGTTGCCACCGTTGTCAACGATCAACGCACGGGGGATTTACATGAGCAGAACCTCTATCACGAACGGACCCGCCCGCCTCTGCGCCCGGCTGGCCGCCTTCGCGATGCTGGCCGGTGCCCTGCTGCTGGGCGGCTCGCCGGCCCTGGCGGCGGAGACCATCAACATCAATCCAGGCAACGTGCCGACGACGGCGGCCCAGGCCACTCAGAACTGCGACCCCAACCTGGGCGGCGGGCCCTTCGCCAACGAGGACGTCTGGGTGTTCAACCTGCCGGGCAACCAGCAGACCAGCGGCGATTTCCTGTCGATCACGGCGACGTTCAGCACGCCTGGCGGCGCCGTCACCCGGACGATCCCGACAGACCCCAACAGCGCCATCGTCAACAACTTGGGCACCAGCAAGGCCTGGATCAGGCTCCCGGCTGGTTGGACGTTGACCGGCGCCTCGGCGGTCATTTCCGGCACCGCCGACTTCTTCGTGCTCACCCACACGTGCGCCGCTTCGAGCCCCGAGGTGAACCCGAGGCTGACCCTGACCAAGACCGGCACACCGGCCAGCGGTCTCCAGGCCGGCGACGAGGTCACCTACACGTACACGGTGACGAACCAGAGCACCGGCACGGTCAATCCGATCACCGGCATCACCGTCAACGACAACACGGTCACCGGCATCACCTGCCAGGCCACCTCGCTGGCGCCGGGGGCGAGCACCACCTGCACCGGCACGTACACCGTCACCAAGGCCGACGTGGCCAACGGCAAGATCGTCAACATCGCCCAGGCGACCGGGCTCTTCGGCGAGCAGTTGGTGCCGTCGAACAACGCCACCTTCACCGTCACCACCCAGGAGGCGCAGGCCAGCCTGTCGATCGACAAGAAGGCCCGGGTCGAGTCGGACTGCCGCGACAAGTGTGAGAAGGACGGCTTCGCGGCCAAGGGCGACAAGATCTTCTACACCTACCGGGTGGCCAACACCGGCACCGTCACCATCACCAACGTCGCGGTCATCGACCCGACCGCCGGACCGGTGGTCTGCAACAACACCACCCTGGCACCGGGCACGAGCACCGACTGCCACGCCGTCAACCCGCACGTGGTGACCGCGGCTGACGTCAAGAAGGGCAAGGTGGTCAACACCGCCCGGGCGACCGGCAAGTTCGGCAGCCAGACCGTGACCTCCGACCCGGTCACCGTCACCGTCTGCATCCGGCACGGCAAGTACGACCCCCGCAAGCACGACAAGGACAAGGGCGGCTGGGACAAGGACAAGGACAGCTGGGACAAGGACAAGGGCGGTTGGGACAAGGACAAGGACGGCAAGCCCCACCTGCCGGTCACCGGCGTCAGCTCCACCCAGGCCCTCTCGCTGGGCGGCGGCCTGCTGGCCGCGGGCGCTCTCATGGTCGGCGCCAGCCGGCTGCGCCGCAGGGAGACTCAGGCCTGACCCGTACGGCGGCACTCCAGGCAGCGCGTTCGGCCTGGTGAGCCACCGGCGGCGGACAGGGTGACCGGACGCGTTACCTGCCGGCCGGCACGGACACTGAACTCACAGTGCCCGTGCCGGCCGTGTCCGTTTTGCCGGGACGGTCAGCGGAGCCGGACGTCGAGGGTCGGGAAGTCGTACCAGGTCAGCTCGAAGGACGACCCGGTCTCCGGCACCACCGGGAACACGGCCCAGCTCTCCACCCGCTCCCCCGGCGCGATGCTGAAGGACTCGTCGGGCCGCGTGGTGGTGCACCAGGTGGACTCGGGACGCACCGTCCGGCCGTCCGGCAGAACGATCTCGGAGGAGGTCCGGTCGACCTCGGCGGTCGGGCAGCTCACCGGCCACGGCACCGGCGAGCCGTTGCGGTACGTCAGGTTCAGCCGCAGCTTGCCGCCGGTGGTTGCCGCGCTGACCAGCGTGACCGTCAGGCCCGACTGGCTGTAGACCGACCGGTCGAGCTGGTACGTCCGGCCCGCGGGCTGCTCCTTCGTCGGCGACGCACCGGCGCCCGGCGACGCGCCGGCAGCCGGGGAGCCCGTCGACGGGCCGCCGACGGCGCCGGTGGTGGCCGCGTCCCGCGCGGATGGCGTCGGGTCGGCCCGCCCGGAGTCGCCTCGGCCGGCCAGGAACCAGCCGCCGAGGGTGCCGACCACGGCGAGGCACGCCGTCACGGCGACGAGGGCGAGCAGACCGACGTACCTTTTCGTCACGGTGGGCTCCCGACGGCGGTGAGAACGGCGACGGCGCGAAGGTAGCACCACCGTCCAAAGTCGGCGGCTCCTCAGTGGCGTCCAACCGCGCGGGCACAGCACCGTCCCGATGGCGGTCGGGCAGGGCGACCACCTGATCGACTTCGCGATGCCGCAGCCCGAGCCCGCGCCCGCGCCCGTCACCACGATCGCCTGGCGACTCGGGCACCCGGCTCCGCGCCGGGTGCCATATGCTGCGCCGGTTGTCACGGGGCGCGGGGAGGACCACATGCGACGCTGGCTGGGCGTCACGGCTTCGGCCGCGCTGGTCGCGGCGGCGGTGAGCGGGTGCGGCACGCCGGCCGGCACCGACGGGGACCTGACCGACGACTGGCGGCCCGTGGCCGAGGCCCGCCAGTTCGCGCCGCAGGCCGGCGAGTGCCACGTCGTCGCCGAGCCGACCGCCTACCTCACCAGCCACCAGCCGGTCGACTGCGCGAAGGCGCACCTCGTCGAGACGTTCCACATCGGCACGTTCACCGGCGACCTGGCCGCCCGCCCGATCCCGCCCCGCGTCGGGTCGGCGGCGATGCGGTCCGCGTTCGCCGAGTGCGACGCCAAGGCCAAGGAGTTCGTCGGCGGCGAGTGGCGCGACGCCCGGCTGTCGGTGCAGGTGGCGCCCACGTCGCCCGCCGGCTGGACGGGAGGCAGCCGGTGGTACCGGTGCGACCTGTTCGAGCTCTACCTGGTGAACGGCGGTAACGGCGACGTCGACGCGCCCGTCAACCGGGCGGGCAGCCTGCGGGGCGCGCTGAAGGCGGCCACCCCGCTGCGGTACGGCTGCGCCGAGGAGGACGAGTGGTCGAACCTGCTGGCGGTGCCGTGCACGAAGGTCCACCGCTTCGAGTACGTGGGCGTCTGGACCGCGCCCGACGTGTCGTACGAGGACGCGACGAAGGACGAGGACGCCGTGCACGCGAAGTGCCGGCCGGTGATCGCCCGCTACGCGAAGGTGCCGGTCGACGGGATGCTCCGTTACCGCACGGGCAGCACGTACCGGTTCCCGTCCGAGGAGGCATGGGCGCGCGGCGACCGGGGGGTGCGCTGCTGGTACTGGTCCAGCGGGAAGAAGCTGACCCGGTCGATCGCCGGCGGCGGGGCGAAGGTCCTCCCGATCAACTGACCGGGCGCCCGCAGGGGCGGGTGGGCAGGTCAGCGTCCTGTCGAGGGTTCCGGGAAGAGCTGACCGAACGGCGACACGGCGCGCACCGAGGGTGATCGCGGACGGCTGCTCGTGCTATTCTCCGGCGTCGATCCCCCGTTTTGGCCCGGATCGGGTCGTTGTCGCAGAAGGACCCTCTTTCCCGATGCCGGCCGTTGCCGCCCCGACCACGTCGCCGACCGCGCTGGACAACCCGGCCGGTGGCGCGTTCACCCTCATCTTCACCCGCCTGCCGGCGTTGCTGCGCCTGGCCTGCGGCCTGGCCGGCGCGGTGGTCGCCCTGTCGGTGCGCAGTGCGCCCGTCGAACCGGCGCTGCTGTTTCCGGCTGTCGCTGCCCTGACCGCCTGGTCGGTCTGGTACGCGTTCCGCGCGCTGCGCCACGGCATCGGCCGCCCGATGGTGCTCGGCGACGTGGCGCTGACCGCCGCCGCCTGCCTGGCGATGCCGGTGCTGGTCGCCCCGGAGGTGCTCCCCGGCGAGGTGAGCTGGATCGCGGTGCTGGCCAGCACCACCGTCCTCAACGCGCAGGCCAACGCCTCCATCGGGTGGTCGGTTCCGGCCGGGCTGCTGGTGACGGCGGCGTACGCGACCGGCGCGCACGCCGCCGGCCAGCCCGACGAGGCCGTCGCGCACGCGGTGACGCTGCTGGTGCAGACGGCCTGCGGCGCGCTGATCACCGCCATCATGCGGCGGCGGATCGGTCGGGCCGACGACGCCTTCGTGGCGCACCAGCGGCTCACCCGGGAGTCGCTGGTCGCCCGGACCGCGCGGGACGCGGAGCGGCGGCAGAACCGGGACCTGCACGACACGGTGCTGGCCACGCTGACCATGGTGGGGCTGGGCGCGGTCGCCGGCCCGTCCGCCGCGCTGCGCGAGCGGTGCGCCGCCGACCTGCGTACCCTCACCGCGCTGGCCGACGCGCGGTCGACTCCCGCCGCGGGTCGGGTGCCGCTGGACGAGCGGCTGCGGGCGGTGCGCGCCCGGCTGCCGGAACTGCCGGTCACCACCGAGCTGGCGCCGTGCGTCGTGCCCGCCCCGGTCGCGGAGGCACTCGCGGAGAGCACGTACGCGGCGCTGTCCAACGTGGTCCGGCACGCGCCGGGCGCGTCCGCCGCGCTGCGGCTGAGCCGGGTCGCCGACACCGTCGTGGTCGAGCTCGCCGACGACGGTCCGGGTTTCGACCCGGCGGCCGTTCCCGCGCACCGGTACGGGCTACGCGAGTCGGTAAGTGGCCGGATGTCCTCCGTCGGTGGGCGCGTCCAGATCGACTCGCGCCCCGGCGCCGGTACCCGGATCCGGTTGGAGTGGTCCGGTGTCGACTGAGACGACGACCGCCCCGGTGCCGGCGGCGCGTACGCCCGACGAGGGCCGGTCCCCGGTGGACCCGGCGGCGGCGGTGGCCGCTGCCTCCGACGGCGGCGCCCGGATCGTGACGGTGGTCATCGCGCTGGCCTGGCACACGGCGATCGCGCTGCCCGCGGTGCTGGGCGCGTGGGCGGAGCTGGCCGCGCCGGCGGTGGTCCTCGCCGGCTGGCTGCTCGTGGCGGCGGTCGGGGTGCTGGCCGGCCTCCGGCTGCTGCGCGGCGCCGCCCTGCCGGCCTGGCCGCTGGCCGCGCTGCTGCTGGTGGTCGACGCGGTGGTTGTCACGGCGGCCGGTGAGCGGCACCTCTTCACCGCCGCGAACTGGGTGTGGGGCACGCTCGGCTGGTTCTTCGTCATGGTGCTGTGGGGGCGGCGGGCCCACGGGCTGATCGCGGCGCTGGGCGTGCACGCGCTGATCGCGCTGGCCGGGGTGCTCGGTCACGGCGCGACCGCCCCCGCCGACCTGGCCCGGTACGCCATGTCCGTCTACGCCACGTCGACCCTTCAGGTGGCGGTCTTCGTGGGCGGCACGGCGATCGCGAGGCTGGCCCGGCAGCGGGCCGGCGCGGCGGCGGACGCCCACGCGGCGGCGGCCGAGCGGGACGCCGCCGAACGGGCCCGGCAGGAGCGGCGCGCCCGCCTGACGCTGGTCAGCGGCGCCGCCGAGGAGGTGCTCGCGGAGCTGGCCGACGGTCGGGCGGACCCGGCCGACCCGGACGTGCAGCGGCGGGCGGTGCTGGCCGCCGCCCGGCTGCGCCGGCTCATCGCCGAGTCCGACGACGTGCCCGACCCGCTGCTGCACGAGCTGCGGGCCGCCGCCGACCTGGCGGACCGCAACGGGCTGCCGATCGACCTGGTGACGATCGGCGACCCGCCGCCCCTGCCGGTGCAGGTGCGCCGCCGGCTGGCCGACCCGCTCACCGCGCTCCTGGCCGACGCCCGGGGCTGGGCCCGGCTGACCGTGGTCGCCGGACCCGACGAGGTGGTGGTCAGCCTGGTCACGCCCGACCGGGCCGGTCCCGACACCGCCGGACCGCCGGGCGACGACGGGCGGGTGGAGTACCTCTACGAGCGGGACGGGGAGATCAGATGGGCGCAGACGCGGTGGCGGGGGTGACCGCCGGTCGGCCGGTCGGCGTGGCGATCGTCGACGATCACCCGGTCGTCATCGAGGGGGTCCGCGTCTGGCTGGCCGCCGAGCCCCGGCTGCGGGTCCTGGCGACCGGCGACGACCCGGACGCGGTGCTGCGGGCCGCCCCCGACGCCGACGTGGTCCTGCTCGACCTGCGGCTGCACGGGCGGATGGCCCTGGACAAGCTCGCCGAGCTGAGCGCGGCCGGCCGGCGGGTGGTGGTCTACTCGGAGCACACCGACCCGCAGACGATCCTCGCCGCCCTGGACGCCGGGGCGGTCGCGTTCCTGGCCAAGCACGAGGGGCGGGAACACTGCGTGGCCACCGTGCTGGCCGCCGCCAGCGACCGCCCGTACGTGCCGCCGGCGCTCGCCGGGGCGATCGTGGGTGACCCCCGCCCGGACCGGCCCGCCCTGTCCGACAAGGAACGCGAGGCGCTGCTGCTGTGGTTCCAGTCGATGTCGAAGGCGTCGGTGGCGCGTCGGATGCGGATCAGCGAGCACACCGTGAAGCAGTACGTCGACCGGGCGCGGATCAAGTACACCCGAGCGGGGCGGCCGGCCGCCACCAAGGCGGCACTGCTCGCCCGGGCGATCGAGGACGGCCTAGTCCGGCCGGAGGAGATCGGCATCTATCGGTCACAGGCTTCCTACGACCGGCCGACCCCCTAACGGGCGTCATGACAGCCGGCCTGGGGTCGGCGACGCTCATGGTGAGATGCCATCGGCACCGGAGGTCATGACGATGCACGATGACGCGTCCCCCTTCTTCATCGGCCCGCACCGCTTCGACGCGGACGACGACCTGGCCCCGGCGCTGGACCGGCGGCACGAGCTGGTCGTCGAGGCCGGTGAGCGGGTGCTCGCCCGGCACCGGCTGCACGCGTCGGGGCATCTGCTCGGCCCGACGGAGGCACGGCGGCGGTGGACGCTGCCCGAGCCGGTGGCGGTGACCGTCACGGACCGGCGGATCGCGTACGTCGGCGGCGGGCCACAGCTCGCCCTGGTCGACGGCGTCGGTGACGGCGCGCGGCACCGCCGGGGCGTCCGGCTGCCGGGTCTGATCAGCGGTCAGATCCGCTGGCAGTGGCCGTCCCGGCTGGAGCTGCTGGCGGCGGGGCCCGGTGAGCGCGCCCGCCTGCTGGTGGTCTGCGACGCGCTGCGCACCATCCAGCAGCCGGCCCTCGGCCTCACCGGCCCCGCCGGGGAGATCACCGGGCTGACCCGCCAGGTGCGCCGGGCGGTGGCCGGGTTCCGGCTGGCCCACCCCGAACTGGTGGACCTGTCGCCGCCCGAGCGGGACGTGCTGGTGGTGCGGGCCGGGGGCGGGCCGGGCGCCGGCGAGACCCGGATCACCCTGCCCGGGTCGCTGCCGGTCGAGTTCCAGTCCCGGGACGACTACTACCGGCCGGGGCGCTTCGATCGCGGGTGGCACGGGCCCGCAGCCGGCGCAGCATCCGGGCATCGGTGAAGCCGACGGTACGGGCGGCCCCCTCCACGGTGGCTCCGTGCCCGATGAGGTGCTCGGCGCGTTCCACCCGCAGCAGTTGCTGGTAGCCGAGCGGGGTCAGCCCGGTGGCCCGCCGGAACAGTCGGGTCAGCGTCCGCTCGGCCACCCCGCCGACGGCGGCGAGGTCGGCCAGCGGCAGCGGCTCGGCGAACCGGCGGTCGATCAGGTCCTGCACCCGGTGCACGGCGTCGGAGAGGTGGGACCGGTGCCGCAACATGGCGCCGGCCTGCGGCTCGTGACCGTTGCGCCGGGAGTGCAGGACCAGGGAGCGGGCGATCCGGGCCGCCACCGCCGGCCCGTGCCGGGTGGCCACCAGGTGCAGTGCCACGTCGATGCCGCTGGCGATGCCGGCGGAGGTCACCACCCGCTCGTCGACCACGTAGAGCACGTCGCGGACCACCCGCGCCGACGGGAACCGGCGGGCCAGCTCGTCCTGCACGTCGTGGTGGGTGGTGCAGCGGCGTCCGTCGAGCAGGCCGGCCCGGCCGAGGGCGTACGCGCCGGCGCAGACGCTGGCGACGGTGCCGCCGCCGGCGTGGTGGTCGGCCAGCCGCCGTAGGTCGTCCGGCCCGACCGGCCCCTGCGGTCCGTGCGCGTGCAGCCGCCATCCGGGTACGACCACCAGGTCGTCGCGGGTCAGCTCGGGCCACCGGAGCCCGGCCACCAGCGGTACGCCCTGCACGGTCGGCACGACCTCCCGGTCGGCGACGTAGTGCAGCCGGTAGTCGTACCCGAGGTCGGCGGCGGTGGAGAAGACCTGGGCCGGGCCGGCGAGGTCCAGCAGGTGCAGCTGCGGGACGAGCAGGAAGACGACCCGGGCCATCGGCTCAGGCCCGCGCGCCGGCCGGGGCCGCGCCGGTCAGTTCCGCCACGCTGCGGATGGTGGCGAAGCGGCCGGCGAGGGCGTACTCGGTGCGGGCGGTCATCTCCTCGCTCGACAGGGTGCGCGGGTCGGCGAGGATCTCCTCCGGCGTGGCCGTGGCCGGCAGGTCCCGGTGCGGGGTCGGGAAGGTGACCGTCGCGTCCGTCACGAAGGTCACCTCGTAGCCGAGATCGCAGCCGACCCGGGCGGTGGTCTCGACGCACTGCTCCGTACGGATGCCGCAGACGGTGATCTCGCGGACGCCCGCCGTCGTCAGCACCTGCTGGAGGTTGGTGGTGGTGAAGGCGTTGTGCGACGTCTTCACCAGCGTGGGTTCCCCCGGGGCGGGCGAGAGCCCCTCGATCAGGCGGACGTGCCCGTTGGCCGGGTCGAAGACCCCGCCGGTGCCCGGCTCGGCGTGCAGGACCCAGACGACCAGGTCGCCGCGTCCCCGGGCGGCGGCGACGAGCCGGTCGACCCGGCCGACGATGTCGGGGTTGGAGGCGTACGCCCAGCTGGGGCGGCGGCGGAAGGACTCCTGCACGTCGATGACGACGAGTGCTGCTCTGCTCATGGGTTGAATCCTCGCCGGGGACGCGCCGGCGCGGCAGGCACCATCCCGCCCCGCTGCGGAACGATCCGGCCGCCCCCCGATGCCCGGGTGGCCCTTCCCCCGGGCGTCGGGTCGATCGGGCCCCTGGTCAGGCGTCGGGGTCGACCGCGGCGGCCCGGCGGCGGACCTCCAGGTCGGCGGCCTCCTCCAGGCTGGGCGCGGTGCCGCCCAGGTGCGCCGGGAGCCACCACGTGTCGTCGGGGCCGGCGGGGGCGTCGGGGTACTCCCGCTGAGCCCGGTCGACCAGCGCGGTGAGCCGCTCCTTCAGGTCGACGGTCATCGCGTTGGCGTCCGGGTAGGCCGCCGGGTCCATCGGCTCGCCGATCAGGATCGTGATCGGGGTGTGCCGGCGGGTCAGGGTGCGCGGTCGGCCCTTGGTCCAGAGCCGCTGGGTGCCCCAGATTGCGACCGGCAGCACCGGCACACCGGCCTCGGCCGCCATCCGGGTCGTCCCGCTCTTGAGCGACTTGACCGTGAACGACCGGCTGATCGTCGCCTCCGGGAAGACGCCGACCACCTCACCGCGCTTCAGTGCGCTGACCGCCGTCGCGTACGACCCGGCGCCCGCCCGCCGGTCCACCGGGATGTGCCGCATGCCCCGCATCAGCGGGCCGGACACCTTGTGCGTGAAGACGGACTTCTTGGCCATGAACCGCACCAGCCGCTTCGCCGGGTTCGCGCCCAGCCCGCAGAAGATGAAGTCGAGGTAGCTGACGTGGTTGCTGGCCAGCACCGCCCCGCCCGTACGCGGCACGTGGTGGGCGCCCTCAATCGTGATCTTCAGGTCGAGGACCCGGAACATCGTCTTGGCGGCGGCGATCACGGGCGGGTACACGAGTTCCGGCATGGCGCGAACTTACCCTGCCCGCCTGAACCCCATGCCGACCCGCCGGGCCGCCTCGACATGCACCG
>NZ_WAAS01000161.1:0-14866 GCF_008806585.1 Micromonospora sp. AMSO12t | reverse complement strand
TGACGCCCTCCGGTCCGGCGACGGCGGTCGGCGTGGGGGCCGGGCCGGCGGGCACGGTCGGCGCACTGCCGTCCTGGCCGCCGACGCCGTCCCCCGACGCGGCGGGCGCGTGCGGCGTGCTGCCGGCGGATGCGGGCTGCGCCGGCACGGCGGGCGGTGCCGGTGCGGAGGCCTGCGGTGCCGGCGCGGCGGGATCGGGCTGTGGTGCGCCGGCCGGTTGCGCCGCAGCGGGGGGTTGCGCGGGTGCGGCGAAGGCGTCGGCGGCCCGGGCGCGCCGGGGCAGGGGCAGGTCGGTCAGCGCCCCCTCGGCCACCGGCAGCTCCGGCTGCTCCAGCACGGTCGGGGCGATGCCCAGTTCGGCGTGCAGCAGCCGGGCCACCATCGGCATCCGGGTGGCGCCACCGACCAGGAACAGGCCGGAGAGCTGCTGCGGGTCGAGGCCGGCCGCGCCGATCACGTCCCGGGTCACCGCCACCGCCCGGCCCAGCAGCGGCCCGGCCACCCGCTCCAGGTCGGCCCGGGTGAGCGTGACCGCCGCCTCCACCCCCGGTACGGCCACCGGCGCCGCCGGCACCCGCGACAACATCTCCTTCGCGCCCCGGACGTTCTCCCAGAGCTCGTGGCGCTCCCGCCACTGGGTCGCGGACTCCGGGCGGGTGAGCCGCTCCCACCGGTCGGGGTGCGCCTCGGCGACCAGTTCACCGAGGCGACCCAGCAGGGCGGCGTCCACGTCCAGGCCACCGAGGTCGTCCGCGCCGCCCGCGGTGACGACCGTGAACCCGGAGTCGCCCCACGGGTCCGCGCCCTCGTTGCGCAGCACCGCGACGTCCAGCGTCCCGGCGCCGAAGTCGAAGACCGCGATCGTTCCGCCCACCGGCACCGGGCGGCGCAGCACCTGCGTGTAGTAGCGGGCGGCGGCCACCGGTTCCCGCAGCAGACGGGTGCCCGGCGGCGTGGGACCGGAGAGCGTGTGCTCGGCCGCCGACGGCCAACCGGCCGTCGCCAGGGCGTCGGCCAGCACCTGGCGGCGGGCGGCGTCCCAGGTCGCCGGGCACGTCAGCACCGCCGGGGGCAGGAACCCGACCGCCTCGACGGCCGCCCGGGCCACCGCGTGCAGCGTCGCGGCCAGCAGTTCGGCCGGCGGATACCGGCGGTCACCCAACACGACGGCGGGCTCGTCGATGCGCCGCTTCGGGTTGGGCTCGTACCGGCCCGGATCGGTGCGGGCCAGCCGCTGGGCGTCCCGGCCGGCGTGCAGCAGCCCGTCCGCGTCGGCGTACACGCCGGAGGGGATGATCGGCTGCCCGTCCACGAGCAGTGCTCGGGTGTGCCCGTCGGGCCGGCGCAGCACGGCGACGGTGTGGGACGTGCCGAGGTCGACGCCGAGGGCGTACCCCTCGTGCTGGCCTGCCATCTGCCGTTACCTCCGCGGGACGAGGGGATGCCCGGCCCCGAATCGTACGCAGCAGCCGCACCAGCGCCGATCGCGCCCTGACGTGCGACTCAGGCGGCGCGGACCGTCACCCGACAACCAGGTCCAGGCCGGCGATCTGCTCGGGGTCGGCGACCACCTCGATGCCGAGGATCCGGTCGGCGACCACGAAGCTGAGCACCAGGCGGGTACGGCCGTCGACGAGCACCACCGCCCCCGGTGCGCCGTCCACGAACGCCGGCACCGCCCCCTGCGCCTTGCCGGAGAAGAAGCTGGCGACCGTGGCCGAGCCGCATGCCTCGCCGGCCCCGCCCATCCGCACGGCCGCCGCGTCGGAGCGCAGGACGACGTGCGGGTCGAGCAGGGTGAGCAGGTCGTCGAAGCGCCCCTCGCGGGACGCGGCGAGGAACGCCTCGACGGTCCCACGCTGCCGGGCCCGGTCGGCCTCCGGCGCCGGCGACCCGCCCTGCACGCGCCGGCGGGCCCGGCTGGCGATCTGCCGGACGGCGGCCGGGCTGCGGTCGACCACGGGCGCGAGCTCGTCGAAGGAGACCGCGAACATGTCGTGCAGCACGAACACGAGCCGTTCGGTGGGGCCGAGGGTCCGGAGCACCACGTCCAGCGCGCGCCCGACCGACTCCGTGAGCATCGCCTCCCGCTCGGGGTCGGGCTCGCCGTCTCCGGGCGTGGTCGACTCGTCGGCGGCCACGTCGGCGGGCCGCTCGTGCCGCGCGGCGCTGGAGCCCAGCCGGTCGAGGCAGACCCGCCCGACGGTGGTGGTGAGCCAGCCCGGCAGGTTCTCGATGCCATCGACGTCGGCGCGGCTGAGCCGCAGCCAGGTGTCCTGGACCGCGTCGTCGGCCTCGGCCCGGGAGCCGAGCATCCGCTGGGCCACGGAGCGCAGCCGGTGGCGCTGCTCCTCGAAGCGCTCGGCGAGCAGGTCGGTGTCGCTCACGGCATCGCCATCCCGGTCGGCCTCCGGCCTTCGTGTGGCCCGGGTCACATCTGTCACGTCGCCCCTCCGGCTGTCGACAGCAGGGTGACGAACGAGGAAAGCGCTGCGGCGGGGGCGTCGGCAGCGTAACAGGAAGGACGGCACACGATGTCCGTACAGGCCCGTATGCGGAACCCCGCGACCCTGCTTCCCGACGCGGTGAAGGCGATCAATCTGCTCTACAAGGCGGCCCACTCGGCCGGGGTCCCGGGGAGCACCCTGGAGCTGGTCCACCTGCGGGCCAGCCAGATCAACGGGTGCAGCGCCTGCCTCGATTCCGGCGCCCGCAACGCCCGGAAGGCGGGGGAGACCGAGGAGCGGCTGTTCGCGCTGGCCGCCTGGCGGGAGACGCCGTACTTCACCGACGCCGAGCGGGCCGCACTCGCGCTCGCCGAGTCCGCGACCCGGCTGGCCGACCGGGCCGACCCCGTGCCCGACGAGGTGTGGGACGAGGCCGCCCGGCACTTCGAGGAGAAGGAACTGGCCGCGCTGGTGCTCTGGCTCGCGACCACCAACTTCTTCAACCGGTTGAACGCCACCACCCGCCAGCCCGCCCCGCAGAACTGGGGCTGAGCGGGCGACCGACCCGGGCGTACGGCGCGTGCCGCCGCGCGCCCGGGTCGCGCGTGGGGCAAGGGGCGCTCAGACGGTGTGCACCAGCCGGAAGCGCTCGAGCAGCACCGGGGTGTCGTCGTCGACGGTGAAGCCCGGGTCGCCCAGCTCCGCGCGCACCTCCGCGCTGTGCCAGAACGTCTCGTGCCCAGCCCGCCACTGCGCCACCGACTCGTAGCCCTCGCCCTCGTCGAGGGCGTGCGGCAGGTCGACGTCGCCGAGCCGGACCACGCGTACCTCGGTCACCTCGATCACCGCGACCCGCCGGCCCGCCGAGTCGACCACCGCCGAGCGCTCACCCACCTCGGGCATCGGCTCGTCCGTCCGCTCGTAGCCGAGCACGAGGCTGGACGTCGAGGTCTTCGCACCGGACAGGATCGCGGCCACCAACTGGTCCCGCAGCGGCCCCGGGAACGCGAACTCCGCAGGGGAAAGATCATCAAGTTCCACGTCCGAAGGGTACGCGTCAGCGCTGCTCGGGGCGGTCGGGTTTTCGTCGACGACGTCGGCATCCACCGATGCCTGGCCCCGGCTCCGGTCTAATGGACCCATGTTCACCAGCCGAGCGCCGGTCGTCGCGACGTTCCTCGCCGCGCCACTGTCGTGATTGCCCAGACGCCCGGCTGGCTCTGCTCTTCTGCACCGCGCACACCCGCTACTTCGAGTCCACCGGGGTCGTGATCGGTCGGGCCGGGGCTACCGGCTGTTGCCGGTCAGCGTGGTCTTGAGGGTGGAGACGGCGCGTTCGCCGAGGGCTCTACCGGCGCCAGGCCGGCGTAGGCGGCAAGGTGACCGGGTTGTCGAAGGTCGACAGGCCCCCGACCGCGTCGATGAACTCCGCCGACAACGCACAGGAGCAGCTTGACCAGCACACCCGGCGGGCCGCGGGCGGGTGCTTCCAGCGCCTCCCGGCGCTGCCCGTGCACCTGCCGATCGGCGGCTCTCGACGCTAACTACCTTTGATGTACGCAATCGTGGGCTTGTCGGAGTTGTACCGAACAAAATGGTCAGTATTGCTGAAGGTGTTGCACCGGTAGCTGTCACCTTCCTGGTCGAAGAATTCGTAGTCGTAATGCTCTTCGTTGGAGAAATCCAGCCGGTAGGCATAGCCGCCGACATTGTCACCCGACATGTCAGCATTGGAATGCAGCTTGTACCTCGAGATGGCCGTCGTGGTCTTGAAGCTGCTCTCGGTGGTTATCCAGTCGTTTCCGCCAACAGGCCAGTTGCAGCTGATGCCGAAGTCGGTCTTCCCCATGGGTGCACCCGACCCGCCCTGGTCCGCGCCGGATTCGCCGAGGTAGCCCACCTCGTACTTCTTCCCCCTGGCGCTGGTGAACTCCTTCCAGACGATCGCATCCTCGTTGACTTTGACGGCAACCTTCTTCGCCATTTCCCACTTCTTCCGACAGGGCGGTCGTTGCTCCGCCTCGGCCATTCCCTGGTGTGATCAATGGCCACGATAGGCGAGTGATCGGCGGATCGACCTAATTTGCTCACTACCGCCTCGGCCTGACGGTGTTTCGGTACCATGTCGCTTTCTGCCGTGCCGTGCGGGCCAGCAGGCCGTTCAAGTTCGGGTACGAGGCTCCGCCCGTAATCGGTCACCGACCGCGACCCGCTGACGACCACCCTCCGGTTCGGCGGCGACCCTGGGTCACCTCCAGGCGCGGGCGGGACCGGCTTCGCGGTCGACGACCTCGCCCGGCGAACGACTCCGGGATAGCTGTGGGGCCCGTCGACAGCCGGCTGGAGGTTTGCCACCATCGGCGGATGCTCGGAAGGGAGAGGCCGGTGGTGGTTGCCGTATGCGGATCTCCCGGAGCCGGAAAGACCACGGTCGCCATCGCGTCGGCGCGCCGCCTCGGGCTACCGCTGCTGACCCGGGACGAGTTGAAGGCCGGTCTCGGGTTGTCCTCCGCTTCCGTCACGCACGGTGGCGGTGTCCAGCTCGATTCCGATTTCCACATCGCCGGTGGTCCCTTCAGCCTCCGCGCCGAGGCCGTGATGGCCGACGCGGCCCGGCTGTTCGCGACCGCACGGGTGAGTTTCGTCGTGGAGTCCTCGGTGCTGTCGCACAGGCTGCTCGATGCGCTGATCACGTGTGGCGCACGAGTGCTCGCTGTGCACGTCGTGGCCGATGAGGCAGTGATCCGCGATCGCCTCCGTGCCAGAGCGGTCAGCGGCGCGGCTGTCGACCAACAGCTCGAATCCCAGTTTCAGCGAGGCGACATGAAGCGGTCGATCTTCGAGCCGCCGGACGGAGTCGACGCCGTCGTCGAAGTGGACACCTCAGGCCATGGGGATCCGGTCATCGAACCCATCGAGGAAGCGGTCCTCACCCTGCTTCGGTCAACGCCTGACCGTACGTTCCGGTCCAGGCGGTAAGTGCGTAGCGTGTCTTTGCGCGTGTTGGGACACTGCGCCGGTGACCGGATCCGCACTGCCTCAGCTGCTTCGGCCTCGTGCCCTGAGGCCCGGAGATCTCGTCGTCATCGCATCGCTGTCCGGGCCGCTCCATGCCGCTTACGAGCCCGACCTCGAGCAGGCGATGGTCGTGCTCGAGCGGATGGGGTTTCGCGTGCGTCGGGCTCCGCTACTCGAAGCAGGGCGCCACCACTGGTGGAGCGCGGCTACGCCAGCGGAGATCGCCAGGGAATTCAATGCTCTTCTGCGTGATCCTGAGGTGCGCGCCATCATCGCGCACGACGGTGGCCAGACGGCGCTGGGTTACCTCGACCTGATCGACGTTGCGGCGATCGCTGCCGACCCCAAGCCGATCCTCGGCTACAGCGACATCTCGCTGCTGCATCTGGTGCTCTACGCACGCACGGGACTCGTCGGGTTCCATGCCGACTTGGCCACGCCTGGACTTGGCGGGGCGTGGCAGGTTGCGCCCGCAGCACGCCGAGCGGAACTTGAAAGGCTCTATTCGACGTTGCTGACCAGTACCGAGGCCATCGGTGCGCTGCCTGCCACCCCGTCATGGGAGTGCTGGCGTGGCGGTCGTGCCGAAGGCCGGCTGATCGGCGGGGTGATCAATCGTATTGTGCTGGCGCAGGCGACGCCTTACGCGCTGCCGCTCGAGTGGTTCGACGGTGCGGTGCTGTTCTGGGAGGAAATGGGCGGCCACGCGTCGTACGTGTGGAGCTACCTGCAGGTGCTGCGGCACTGCGGCATCCTCGATCGGATCTCCGGCATGGTCGTGGGCGTCCCGTACGCGATCGACGGGCTCGGGGCGCCCGACGCGTCCCCGACCCTGCCCGAGATAGTCCTCGACGTCCTCGGTGAACGTGACATCCCGGTCCTGGGTAACGTCGAGTTCGGACACGCCGGCCCGAATCTGCCGATGCCGGTCGGCATCCACGTCGGCCTCGATGCCCAGCAGCGGACGTTGTCACTGCTCGAACCGGCGGTACGGCCGCATGCGACAACGGGACCGGTCGGCTGAGCAACACGGATCGGTCAGGGGCATCGACGAGTCGGCGAAGGTAACGGACGGCCGGGGAACCAGACTGTCGGCCACCGGCACAAGGACCCGCCTCGGACGGCACGGCCGACGCTACTGGCCCGCCAATGGCACGTAAGATCAGAGAGAGCTGAGACGAGAGCGGCCCAGGCTCGGCGAGAACGCCGCTGACCTGGGCCGGTACTGCTGGAGCGGGCGACGAGAATCGAACTCGCACCGTCAGTTTGGAAGATCGTTTCTGGCTGACCTGATCTGTCCGTAACGCCTGGTCAGCGAGGGTGTCGTCGTGCCCGATCATGACCGCTGCTGACCGCCTGGGACACCGGCTACTGGCACGTAG
Organism: Micromonospora sp. AMSO12t; assembly: GCF_008806585.1. Classification (NCBI taxonomy): domain Bacteria; kingdom Bacillati; phylum Actinomycetota; class Actinomycetes; order Micromonosporales; family Micromonosporaceae; genus Micromonospora; species Micromonospora sp. AMSO12t. The sequence continues at coordinate 8,019 of NZ_WAAS01000161.1, read as the reverse complement.
CTGGCACGGCTGCGCGGTGGGCGCGCGGCTGTCTGGCGGCGTACGGATTACCGCCCCCGGCCTTCGGGCCGGGGGCGGCTTGCCGTGTCGCCGGCTTTCCGCGCGCCTGGACCCCGGTATCCGGTGGCAAGCCGCGAAGCGGCGCGGCAGCCGATCGCCCCAGCCCTCGACGGACGCTGACCACCTTGCGATCGCGTCTGACGCTGAGTGGCTGTCAGCATCCGACTGCTGCTGGTTAGCTAGCGGTGTCGCATTGTCGTACGCTGCTCGGGCGGATGGGCCGAAGTGAAGATCCGTCGCGGAGGCTACAAGACCTTCGTCGCTTTCATCTGATGTTGACCGCCGTTACCCCTGATCGATTGGCTGATCGGTCGCGTGTGGGACACGCACACGAGGAGTTTTGCTGTGGCTGAAACCCTGACCGGCGGTCCCGTTAGCCAGCCTGAGGAGGTCCAAGTGACCCCGGGGGTGAGGGCGCTCATTGAGGCGGCTCGGGTGTCGGAGGCCATGAGTGCGAGGTTCGCGGAGCAGGCGACCCCGGGGGTGAGGGCGCTCATTGAGGCGGCTCGGGTGTCGGAGGCCATGAGTGCGAGGTTCGCCGAGCAGGTGACCCCCGCGCTGAAGACCTTGGCCCGGGCACACCGGCTGACCCTGAAGCAGGTCGACTCCGGCGTCTGGGAACAGCTTGCAACCAGTGCCAATCTCTTCGCCTCCGTTGGCATCGCTAGCGTCCTCCGAGAGGATGCCTCCGGCCTTATCGAACATCCCACTGCGTGGCTGGATGAGGTCGAGGAAGCTGCAAGAGCCGGTGACGAACGGGCCGGAGATGCTCTCCTCCTGGTCCGCTACCTTTTCGGGTGCTTCCTGCTTCTGGCCCAGCGTCTGAACCCCTCAGCCAGGGCGATCGAGAGGGTAGGTGCGTTGGTCGCTCTCTCTGTCCTGATGACCGTCGTGGTGGGGACGACGTACGCCAATAGCCCGAAGACCTTGGAAAAGTGGGACACCTTGCTCGGTACACCCCTTGGAATCCTCGGGGTTTACTTGGCCATCTCTGGCTCTGGCGGCAACCGACCGCGGAGACAGAAGCCCAGCCTGAACAGGCGAGGTAGCAGTAAGCCTCGAAGGAGATTGCTTGCCCGGTACCGCCATCGATAGTTGGCGAATCTCCGAGGAGGGCCGGGGATCGACATGGAACCCTGGCGTCTTCAGGTCGTGTCGTCTCTCAGCGTGGCCGGCTCGCCCGGCCGATGCCGGCCGGAGGCCGCCAGCAGGCCGGGGCCGGGCCGGCGCGGCCCGCTTGCGGGCCGCCTTGATCCAAAAGAGAGTATCTCGGCAATGCCGTGTTTCATACCTGTCTCAACGCACCTAAAGCCACGACACGCTTCCAAGCTCTGTGTAGCAGTCCTGCCCTCGTACGAGAGCGGTCGGTAGCTCCGCAGCATTGCCGTCGCCGCGCTCACCAGCATCCCACTGTCCGGCGCGGTTGCTGTTAGCGATGCTCTCGCCAGCGTCCCAAGCGGTTCCGGCCGGACGTGACCCCAACTCCGCTGCGCCGCGCGGGTTCGAGCCGCGTCGATTGCCAGACGGTGCCGGTTCGGGCCGGGGAGCCCCTCCGCGTTGACCGACACACCCTGCTTACTTGATGTCCCACATACGCATGAGCTGCTAGGAGCAAGCAAGACCCGCTAGTCAATCCGGATCTATCAGTCTTTTCGGGCGGCTGATCTTGACATCTTCGAACGGGTGTTGCATAGTTCTGCGGGTCGCGGCCCGACACGCCGTCACGGTTCCAAAAATCCGACCTCATCTGAGGTACGGTTTTTGGAACCCCTAGGAGGAGCTTTGACGAAGGTGTGGCGCGTCGGCTCGGAGGCCGACGACAGGCTCGCAAGCTTGGGCCTTGCGGCGGAGGACTTCGCGGTCTCCATCGAGGCGGCCGTGAGCGACGCCAGAACGTGCACGGGTTTGGATGCCCCGAGCGCGCGGTCTTTCATCTTCTGGACCAGGCTGAACCGTTACTTCCGGGAGGCGGTGAAGCCTCGTGAGTGGGGAGCCACCAACGCTGACCAGATCTTGCGGGCCCTGAGTCCTAACCGAGACTTCGCGATCACTGCGGTTAGTGGGCGCGGCGGCATTGCTGACCCCAACGGCAAGGTGCGCACCAAGAACCCGAAGGGCTCAGCGTTCGCCGAACTGATCAAGGTCAACAACCGCCTGCTTGGACGGTACGTCCAAGGGGACCTTCTCCCTGGGCTTCGACTGGTTCGCGAGGAACCCAGCCGGGAGCCCGGCGTTCAAGACATCCCCCTCTGGATCTTGCTTTACCGACGGGTAGGCGAGGAGTTGTGCGCCGAACTGTCCCTGCCCACGGACATCAAGTGCAAGTCTGTGGAGGACTGGGAAGAACGAGTGATGCTGGCAAGCACGCCCTACCCGGGCGACGTCGACTCCCTGGACATCTTCCGTTACGACGAGGATGACGACCAGGGCCCCGACATCGCCGTGGACTGGCTGTGAAGGTCTAAGTACCTGTTGATGAAAAGGAGAGGTAGCAGTGGTTACGCCGTCTCGTCTCGTTCTCGCAAGGAAGAGACGGCGGATGACACTAGCCGCCCTCTCCACAGCGTCTGGCATTTCAGTTCGCAGTCTTACGGCGTACGAGAATGGACATAAGGCGCCCGCGGCGGACACCTCCTACGCGCTAGCGTCTGCCCTGCAGGTTCCGCTCTCGTTCCTGCAGGGCTCAACTCTCGAAGAGATTCCTATAGACGCAGTCAGCTTTCGGGCGCTGTCGAAGATGACTGCTCTAGATCGGGGGGCCGCGTTAAGCGCCGGCCGCATCGCTATGCTTATTAACGACTGGATCGAAAAGCGGTTCCGGCTTCCTGAAGCTAACTTGCCAACCTTCCCTCACTTGGGTCCAGAGGAAGCAGCGGAAAGGGTTCGAGCCTTCTGGGGCTTAGGCGAGTCACCCATTCCCAATATGGTTCATCTACTCGAAGCGAACGGCGTTCGGGTCTTTTCGCTTGCTCATGACTGCCAAGATGTGGATGCCTTCTCCTTCAAGCATAAGGGCAGGCCCTTCGTATTCCTGAATACGAGCAAGAGCGGTGAACGTGGGCGCTTCGATGCAGCACATGAGCTCGGGCATCTCGTGATGCATAGTGAGCATCGTGTGCCGAATGGAATGCAAGCCGAAGAAGAAGCGCAGGCATTCGCATCTGCTCTACTAATGCCGCGAGCGGACCTCCTAGCCCATTCGGTTTACGACATGACTCCCAATCAAATCCTCGTGGCAAAGAGGCGGTGGAAAGTTGCTGCCCTTGCGCTAACCTATCGCCTCCACGAGATTGGGATGCTTTCCGACTGGAAGTATCGGACAGCCGCCAAGAGGCTTTCCCAGCTAGGGTATCGGCGAAGTGAGCCAGGTGGTATAGCCCGCGAGAGTTCACAGGTTCTTACGAAGGTTTTTCGCTTGATGGTGCGGGATGTTGGGGGCTGGCGCCCCCTTCTGGATGAGCTTCAACTAACCCGCGAAGAACTCAACCGTCACGTCTTTGGACTAGTGCCTGTAGCAGTTGAGGGCGGTGGACAACGATCCTTTGACCGTCCAACGCTACAGCTCGTGCGCGGCACAAAATAGAGGCTCGCGGCAAGGGGGCGGATAGAGGGTGTTGCCGTGCTGGGCGGAGGCAGGGGCCCTGCTGTTGCTGCCATGAATTATCCGCGAGCCTACAAACCAAGCGGACCGGCTCGTAGCGCCCTAAAAGGTCGGCGGACCCGTAGCGTCAATCGTAAGTTCCCATCGACAAATCGAATTGTACTTTCCTGTTGGCGGTGAGCGGTGCGTCGAAGACGAAGGTTCTTTTCGGCCTCGCGCATTTATGCCGTCACCAAGGGGCAGCTCAGATGGACTAGGATCAGCCGAGCGCCTTGAGAATCGGTGGAACGCCGGCAAGCCGACAGCTGGTGTCCCAAGTGCAAGTCGTAAGCCAGCACCGGTAGGTGCGCCCTCGTGCGGATCGGTCCAATTTGCGTGAGCTGCAGCCAAGCTGTTCGCGACCTTGTTGTCGTCCGAGGCAGCCCATCTGGTCAAACGGAGTCGTACTCTAGTCGTACCGCACGTCAACGATGCTCCGAACGCCCAACATGCCAAGACACGCTTGAGCCATCCTTAATGATGCCACAATCTGTTCCATACTAAGGAAAGTCAGCTCAAGATTGAGTTGGGTAACCATCCCTCCGTATTTCTTACGTTTGAAGGTGAACTGTCCCTTATTTCGCCTACACCAGGCCGCAAAACTCTTCGTAGCCGAGTCGTCGTGTGGGAGCCACAACCAGCCCACGGCGCAAAGCCCTTCCCCTGAGACCGCGTTGCCGTACTTGCGGGCGGCGCCCTCCACCCATGCGTAACGGTCGTCCCAGCTTGCGGATTCGCTTATCCGACCAGGCGGACTTAGAGGCTTAGAGCAAACCCTTCCGCCGGGCGGGGAGACATAGGCGGACGAGAGGGCGATGGGGCGCCCGGGCTTCGCGTTCCATGCTGTCCAGATATTTCGAAACTCCCCAGTCCTGCACGCAACCATGACATTGACGGAGAATTCTAGAGTTCCATCTGCGCTCACCTTCATATCGTAGGCAGTAAAATCGCTACACAGGAGCGCGCTGCACAGCAGGTACGCCAGGTAGCGACCGTCGCCGTAGTGGCTCAAGAACCCGATACGCGCAAATCCTTCCCACTTCCGCTCGGGGTGCCCTACCTTAAGACAATAGTCTTCGATCTTGCGGTAAGCCTGCTCAGGATCGGGCCACTGCCAGAGAGGCTCATCGAGCTCGAAGTGGCCCGGCCTTTCAGGATCATCCCTCCGGTTGATCTTATCAATCTCGCCAGGAAGCTGTCGTAGAGCGATCCGCGCCGGAGAGGCCACCTTCTTTCGGCGAAATAACTTAGTTGCACTCAAGTCTGGAGGTAAGGGCAACTCTGACAAGCGCCGTTCAAGTAAAACATGCCCTTCGAACTCGTTTGAGAAAAATCCAGGACTATTCCATGGCCTCTCACCTGGAGACCAGGCGTAGTCATTCAATCCCTCCTGGCTCAATCCGAAGTCGGCAACCGTTTCCTGGATGGCCTCCAGAACAAAGCCTTGTACCACAATGTACGCCAAGAGGAGCCAGTCCCAAAGGGCGGTAAAACAAAGAAAGTCATCGGCGGGGAAGCCTGCGATTGCCACCACGTCGTGCGAGCCGGCTTGGCTCGCCGCCTCGCGTACTAGATCCAGTGAGGTGGAGCTGAAGGCTAGGCAGTAGTAGGAGACGCCAACCATAGACTCGACTGTGAAGGACTGGGATCGGTGGGCGAACTCAAGACACCGAAAAAGATGTCCTTTGGCCTCTAGTTCAACCTGATACGGCGTTACAAGTTCATGGCGTTCAAGATGCCGCTCCCCGCCAACCCGTGCTGAATATCCAACCGAGTTGAGCCGGCTACCAAGCGGCATAAGGAGTCCGGCTTTGACCCGAAAATTTAGAGCGTCGCCGTCCGTCGAGAGGTTCACCAATTTAGATAATATTCTTTTGGCCTCCCAGGGCGCGTCATCGCTAGCGCGGAAGAATATGACGACCGGTCGCTGCTGCATAGGTTTAGGCTAACGCTGAGCGAGTTCATGTAAACCCTGCGTCCAGGTACCTAAAGATGCCCAACCGGACCGCTGGCCGAGTGACTTTGAGGCACATGGCTAGGCGAGGGCTCGGATCTCCGATATCCTTCGCAAGTGGCCGGGCATCCCGGCCGAGGAGCTGTGCGTTTCCCTGCGCCGCAGGGGCCTAGTCGTGTGGCGCGGCCCGGCTGCTGGCCCGCCACCTCGCCGGTCAACGACGTGTCGTCCCGGCGAGCCCTCCCACTCTCCGCGTCAGCAGCCTTGTATCGGGAATGACGGCCGCAGAGCGACATTGGCAGCGGCTGGTGCGTGCCAGGCGACGCGTGCAGCCCGTTCAAGGCAGCTGAACCCCTGTCGAAACTCCGAGCTAGAGAGAGCTGCCGTGCTCCGCGTAAGCAGCCTTGCCACTGCTGCGCGCTGCGATCGCAGCGCGGAGTCTACGAGTGAGTCGAGGCGGTCCGTGATGATCCAGGCGTTCTGCTGTCACATAACGCCATTCCGTGAGTTCACCGTCCGCAAAGCGGATGGCCTGTTCTTGCTCCCCAGTAAGAGAACCAGCATCGAAGACGAAGAGAAGTTTGTCTCCTTCGTGGTCGGCCGGTGCCCAGTCGACGACGAGCATGGGACCAACAGCGACGGTGAGGCCAAGTTCTTCCTCGATCTCCCGCATGCACGCCGCACGCGGTGACTCGCCGGGTTCGACGTAGCCGCCGGGGATGTCCCAGTGCTTCTTGTAGCTGGGGCGCACTAGCAGCACCCGGCCTTCGCTGTCGAAGAAGAGGGCGCCGGCGGCGACGCGTGGGGTTGCCATGGGTGGCATCTCGTTGGCCGTCACCAGGGCAGCCTAGAGGGGCTGGAATCAGTCGAGCACCTGGAGCCGGCGAGCCAGGCTGACCAGCTCGGCCGAGGGCTTGCCCCGCTGTCGGCGTACCCAAGTCAGGGCGAGTTGGCGGCTGAGGAAGTGGTGGCGGACCTGTTCGGGTGCCATCTGTTCGGCGTCTAGTAGGACGGCCTGGGCATCGTCGACGCGGTTCCACGAGCTGTAGGCGCGGGCGACTTCCAGGGCGTGCCGTACCCGACGCTCCATCGGCAGGCCGGCGGTGTCGACGCGCGGTCCCAGGTCGATGGCGACTTGTAGGTCGCCCAGCTCGGCGGCGGTGGCGACGCGGTGGATGGCGACGTTGGTCGGACCGAACGCGGTCCAGAGGTGGTTGGCGTCGGCTCCGAGCTGGCCGGCGGCGTGATCGGCGGCGGCGAGGAAGGTGCGGGTGGTGGCGGCGTCGTTGGATCGGGCGGCGGCCATCGAGCCGGACAGGAACAGGGTGCCGTAGACGGAGAGCAGCGCTGGTGTGGCGTGCTTGAGGTGGGGCTCAAGGTAGCCGGCGGCGTCCTCGGTAAGGCGTACGGCTTCGGCGTAGCGGCCGGTGGCGTGCAGGGCGTGGCCGACGGAGCGGAACAGGGAGCCGGTGACGAGCGGGTCGCCGGTGGGGCGGACGGCGGCCAAGCCGCGGTCGGCGGCAATCCAAGCGAGGTCGCTTTCTCCGAGCTTGGTGAGTTGGGTGGCGGCGAGTTGGTACGCGAGGCCGAGTAGCCAGCGGGCCTGGTCCTGGTCGTCGCCGTCGTGGTGGTCGGCGGCGGCCTGGGCTCGGTGGAGCAGGTCGGGTAGGCGGCCGGTGACGTACCCGAACCGGGAGTCCTGGTAGGCGTCCCAGAGGGCGCTGACCTCCTTCTTGAGCGCGGCGACGCTCGGTGGCTCTGCGTCCGTGCCGGCGCCGAACGGGCCGAGGGCGCGGTAGTTCATCAGGGCGGCGCGCAGGGCGGGAACGGTTTCGGTACCGCTGTCGGCGGTCCAGTCGAGCAGCGAGGGTTCGCCGAGCAGGTCGCCGAGGGAGATGTCCAGGACTTCGGCGAGGGACTTGATGACGGAGAGCCGGTCTAGCTCGATCCGGTTGTTCTCGATCTTGCCCAGCCAGTCGGCGGTACGGCCGATGAGTCCGGCTAGGACTTCCTGGGACAGGCCGCGTCGTCTGCGGTACCAGGCGACGCGTTCGCCGATGGTCAGGGTGTTGGTCGTCCCGCGCACCGGTTCACTGTCTCCCCTCGGTCGGCTGCGACCCCGGAAGGATTTTCCGGGTCACTGGGCGGTGTGTGCCACAACCTGTGTGCATGACGGGGCTGAACGTATCGAGCAACTGCCAATCCTGCTCGGGCGCGGGCTGGAAGTACACCCTCGCCCGCACCGCCACTCGGGGGATGGGGCGGGGGTCGGAGCGGACTCGTTCGCTTGCCCGGCGGTCCTGTCTGGACTGCGCGGGTTCCGGTCGCTCGGCGACCTGCTGAGGCTGGCCCGGGGTGGGTGCTG